>JBDSQT010000045.1:0-3104 GCA_039929665.1 Paraperlucidibaca sp. | reverse complement strand
TGGTTTTGCGCTCACCAGCAGTGTCAGCATGGCCGGCCTATACGCCTTTATTGCCGCCTCGCCATTTGTCTTTATGGTCTATTTCGGCCTCGATGTTCAGCAGTATGGTTTGCTCTTTGGTGCCAACGCCTTCTGTCTGATCATGGCCACACAAGTGAACAGTCGCCTGCTCGATCACTGGTCGCCGCGCACGGTGCTGCAGCGCAGCTTAGTGCTGCAAATGGTCGCGGGCAGTTGCTTTGGTCTGCTGGCCTATACGGGCTGGGGTGGCTTCTGGGCGCTGATCGCACCACTGGCCATTTACACCGCGTGCTTAGGTTTTGTGTTGCCCAACGCCACTATCTTGGCGCTTGAGCCGTTCAAGCAAAAGGCAGGCACGGCGTCCGCCCTATACGGCACCATTGGCAGCGTATCCGGAGCCGTTGCGGCAACGATAGTGAGTGTCCTGCAAGGCCATGATGCCGCCGTCTTAGGCGCAGTGATTGCGGCCTGCGGCATCGCCGCGTGTCTGCGCAGTCGATTCTTACCGCAGAGCATCCAACAAGCGACCGCGATCACTTAATTCGGCAAAGGCCTCGGCTATCTCGCGGCTGGCTTCCACGGCTGCTCGCCAAGCCGTTAGTCGATCGGCATCACGACCATGATAGGTCTTGAAATCTTGGCGGCTGGGAATGGCTTTGCCCGGCAACTTGGCGACCAATTCAGGTGCTGGTGACAGCAATAATAGGCGATCGGCTTGCGTTGGTAGGCGCGAGGCAATGCGCTTATCAAACCAGCCCGGCACCAAGCGCGACTCATAATGCGGAACGAATAAAATCGGCGCCTGCCCCGGCTCGGCTGGCGTCAATGGCATGTCCATGTGGTAGTCGACAATGCCGCCATCGACGTGTGCGCCTGGCGGTGCACCTTTGATGTCGCGTACTGAGCGCATCAGCAACGGAATTGTGCCGCTGGCCAGTGTCGCCTCGGCGATATTATCGGCGCTGAGGGCGATCGAATGTGTGGTGAAGGCGTCCGTGGCGAGCAGCGGCGAGGGCGCATCGCCACTATGAAACACGCAGCGCTCCATATGCCGCGCGAGCTTGTCGCGGCCGCGATAGTTGGCGAAATACGCCTGCCCCAAACCAATGGCCTGTAGCCAGGCTGATGGGTGTGCACTTAAGCCCTTGCAGCGCGCGGTAATCAGATGCAAATGCAGCTTGGGATGATCGCAGAGCGTGCTCAGCTCATCACGGCGTAACACGCTGTCTAGAATGTGGCGGACTTGCCGACTGATCTCAGCCGCGTCGGGCTTGCTCGCATAATGCTGCGCGCTGTAGGCATTGACCAAACGATCAAGCGCTGCCGCCGGGTCTTGATGCGCCGCAGCAACTAAGCGAAAGGCACCAATCGATGAGCCAAACACCGGCAAGCGCTCACGGCGCTGCGCCAGCCATGGGCCAAACAAGTAGTCATCGAGGTGTTTTAGGATGAGAAACTTTGGCCCACCGGCAGGTGCGCCGAGTGCGGCGACGCTATTGGCATCGAAGCCATTTGCCTCGATATGCGCGCGCGCCAAACGGCCAGCGCGCAAGACAAATGGCAGTGATGCCATGACTTAGCCTAGTACCGCCAAGGCCGCGTCGTAGTTTGGCTCGTCGCCAATTTCTGCGACTAATTCGCTGTGCAATACGCGGTTGTTTTCATCGAGCACCACCACGGCACGCGCGGCTAAGCCTTGCAGCGGACCATCAGCAATGGCCACACCATAGTCGGCGAGGAAGTTGGTGCCGCGTAGCGTCGATAAGTTCACCACGGCTTCGATGCCTTCAGCGCCGCAGAAGCGTGCTTGTGCAAAGGGCAGGTCGGCAGAGATGCACAACACCACGGTATTGCTGAGGGCAGCAGCTTTGCTATTGAACTGGCGCACAGACGTGGCGCAGGTCGGTGTGTCAACGCTGGGGAAAATATTCAGCACTTTGCGCTTACCGGCAAAGCCAGCTAAGCCAACATCAGACAAGTCGCCTTTGACTAGCGAGAAGTCCGGGGCTGTTTGACCAGCAGTGGGTAAGTTGCCGCTGACCGCGACGGGGTTGCCATGCAGGGTGACCGTAGCCATATGTGACTCCTAAGCGATACATGAGTGACTCAAGAGTAGAACAGATGGCGCGGCATTTGGGCAGTGGTCAATGCTAAGGGCCCTCTATTAAGTTCGCCCTGCATTAGTAAATGGGTCCGTATAGTGGCATCTGTGGTGTGTTGTCTTTTATAAAGTCAGCATGAGATGTACTAAACCTGGATGCCCCATGATGCAATTTTCAGCAGAAGATACCTCGCGAATTATCGAGATGGCCTGGGAAGACAGAACCCCGTTTGAGGCCATTGTGCTGCAGTTTGGTTTAAGCGAGCCTGAGGTCATCAACTTCATGCGGCATGAGCTTAAATTGAGCAGTTTCAAATTATGGCGCAGGCGAGTCACCGGCCGCTCAACCAAGCACACCGCGCTTCGCAGCCCCGACGTCAGCCGAGGCTATTGCTCAACGCAGTACAAGCAGCGCTAAGGTGCTGTAAGCCGCTCCCCCACAGCAGATAATCGCGGTGCACTCATAGGCCATCTCACGCGTGCGTGTAATGCCTATGTCAGTGACCGCATGAGTATCAGCGGTCGGAAAATAGAGCGTTGTCGACTGTTATAGCTTCTTAGTCAGCTAACCAGTCTAAGGTCAGTATGAGTCGACGTTCGCCAGGTAACTGGTGCGGCGAGCGATGAATAAGTCCACCGCCCTCATTGCCGATCCACCTCTCACCCTTAGCCAGTAACACATGGCCTTCAATTGCTTGCTCAACTTCTATTTCGTTACTGGGCTCTGCTGCTGGGTCTCCAAGTCTGTTGCGCTCCATTGCTCCTTCGCTTAGCCACTGGCTACTATGTCCTACGTAGCTAGTAATCAGCCTGACTGGCACATGGTCGACGTGAAAGCGCGGGCACATAGCCTTCTCAAGAGTGCGAAGTCGCAAGCCAATGCGTTTAACGTCAAACAGACAGGCAAATGCACTGACCAGCCCACTGACATCAGCTACGAAGTCTGCATGACCAGAAAGGCCAGCGTATTTATTAGCAAGTC
>JBDSQT010000044.1:0-13150 GCA_039929665.1 Paraperlucidibaca sp. | reverse complement strand
CGCAGTGGTTCAGCCCGATGGCTATTTACGTATTGTTGACCGTATAAAAGACATGATTTTGGTGTCGGGCTTCAATGTCTATCCCAATGAAATTGAGGATGTTGCCGCCAGCCATTCTGGTGTTTTGGAAGCAGCGGCTGTTGGCATTCCGGATGAGAAGTCGGGTGAGGCGGTGAAGCTGTTTGTAGTGCGTAAAGATCCATCGTTAACGGAAGATGCATTAATGACGCATTTACGCGCTAACCTTACAGGCTATAAAGTGCCGCGCTCGATCGCTTTCCGCGCTGACTTACCGAAAACTAATGTCGGTAAAATCTTGCGTCGTGAGTTACGCGATCAATAATGTTGGTCTGCTAGAAAAAAGGGCAGCACTTCGCTGCTCTTTTTTTTAGCCTAGACACTCGGCTTGGCCGTCATATTGCTCATTTACAGATGATTTTTCGCTAGAGGTAAGTTTTGTCCCAGCCGTTGGCCCATGCGCGTGTGATTCCCGAACAGATTGATTGGTCTGGCGATCTGCCAGTATTGGCCGAGCGTGAGCGCTTGCAGGCGGCGATTGAGCGCCATCAAGTGATTATTGTTGCAGGTGAAACGGGCTCGGGCAAAACCACGCAGCTACCGAAAATATGTTTGGCCGCCGGGCGAGGGCGAGCGGGCATGATCGGCCATACCCAGCCGCGTCGTATTGCCGCGCGCACAGTGGCTCAGCGTATTGCTGATGAGTTGGGCACGCCGCTGGGGCAGGGTGTGGGCTTTAAGGTGCGCTTTAGCGATCAGACGGCTGCCGAAACGTATCTGAAAGTGATGACCGATGGCGTGCTGCTCGCTGAGCTTTCACGCGATCGCTTGCTGCGCGCCTACGACACGCTAATTATCGATGAGGCCCACGAGCGCAGCCTCAACATTGACTTCCTTCTAGGCTACCTAAAGACGCTACTACCCAAGCGTCCAGACCTACGCGTCATCATCACCTCGGCAACCATTGATGTCGCACGCTTTAGCCAGCACTTTACGGATGCACCGGTGTTTATCGTTGAGGGCCGCAGCTTTCCGGTTGAAACCATTTATGCCCCCATCAGTAGCGCCGCCAGTGCCGGTGACGAAGACGATGGTTATGAGCTGATTGAGGAAGCTCTACCGCGCGCGGTGGTAGAGGCAGTGGATCGCTGCATTGCTTATGAGCGTGAGCACCGGCGTGCTGTGGGTGACATCTTGGTGTTTGCCAGTAGCGAGCGCGAGATTCGTCAACTGGCTGAAAACCTGCGCCGTTTTGGCCCGCCGCATTGTGAGATTTTGCCGCTGTATTCGCGATTGTCGGTGGCGGAGCAACAAAAAGTCTTTTCGCGCGGTTCAGGACGGCGCATCGTCATTGCCACTAACGTCGCGGAAACCTCGCTGACCGTACCGAATATTCACTTTGTTATTGATCCCGGTTTTGCGCGCATCAGTCGCTACTCGTACCGCTCAAAAGTTCAGCGCCTGCCCATTGAGGCGGTATCGCAAGCCAGTGCCAACCAGCGCGCCGGTCGTTGCGGGCGTATCGCGCCGGGGCTGTGTATTCGGCTGTTTAGTGAGGCGGACTTCATCAGTCGCCGTGAGTTTACTGATCCTGAGATTCAGCGCACCAATCTAGCGGCTGTGATTTTGCAAATGCAATTGCTCAAGCTTGGCGACATTGATGACTTTCCCTTTTTAGACAGGCCTGACAGCCGCTTGGTCAACGATGGCCTGCGCCTACTCGATGAGCTTGGCGCGCTAGATGCTGATCAGCGCATCACGCCGGTGGGTCAGCAGCTCGCGCAACTGCCTCTCGACCCACGGCTGGCACGCATGGTTATTGCCGCTGCACCGTTAGGGGCTTTGCATGAGGTTTTGGTGATTGTCTCGGCGCTTTCGGTGCAAGACCCCCGCGAGCGTCCGCACGACAAGCAGCAAGCCGCTGACGAGCGTCACGCGCAGTTTCGCCACGAAGACTCCGACTTCCTATTTTTTGTGAATTTGTGGCAGGTCTTAGCTGAGCAAAAAGCTGAAATGACCGAGCGTCAGCGCCGCGAGTTTGCCCGCAAGCATTTTCTATCGTGGATGCGTTTGCGCGAATGGCGGGAGACCTATCGCCAACTGGCGCAGCAGTGCGAGCGCATGGGCTTAACCATCAATCGTGAGGCTGCGCCATACGAGCCGATTCATCGCGCCATACTCACGGGCCTGCTATCGCAAATTGCGCATAAAACTGAAGAGCGTGAGTATCAGGCGCCGCGTAACCAAAAGGCGCTGATATTTCCCGGCTCAGTGCTCAGCAAAAAAGGCCCCCCGTGGATCATGGCGGCTGAGTTGGTGGAAACCCATCGCGTGTATTTGCGTCTAGTGGCGAAGATCACACCGGAATGGATCGAGCATTTGGCCGAGCCTTGGCTTAAGCGCAGCTATGCCGAGCCGCATTGGCGGCGCAAACAGGGTCGCGTCATGGCCTATGAGCAGTCGGCGTTGTTTGGTCTGATCTTGCATTCGCGCCGTTTGGTAAATTATGAAGCGATTGCTCGGCCTGAGGCGCGCGAAATTTTTATTCGCGAGGCCTTGGTGACCGGCGATATCAGCATCAAAGCGCCATTTCTAACGCATAACCAAGAGCTTATCGACAATGTCACGCGCATTGAGGATAAAACCCGGCGTCGTGATTTATTGGTCGATGAGCACACGCTGTTTAGCTTTTATGAGCAGCGCATACCCGCCGATGCCGCCAGTCAGAAAACCTTTGAAGCGTGGCGCCAGCGCATCGAGAAAACACAGCCTGAAGTATTATTTCTGACCGCCGAGGATGTGCTGGCGAAAGCGGCTGATGAACATAGCGAATACGACTTTCCTGACACCATCGCTATTGCCGGGCATGACTTGGCGCTGAGCTATCACTTCGAGCCTGGTCATGACGATGACGGCGTCACACTGCGTATCCCTGCCGGCTTACTGCATGAGGTTTCCGAGGATCGCTTAAGCTGGCTAGTGCCCGGACTACTAGCCGAGAAAATCGAGGCGCTGCTGCGCGGCTTGCCAAAAAGCTATCGACGACAGCTGGTGCCATTGCCAGATACCGCTGCTCAGCTGGTTGCACAGCTCAGTTTTGCTGAAGGCGATTTAACGCAAGCCTTGGCGGCGGCGTTGCGTCAGCGCGGCGTGATGATTGAGCGAGCCGTGTGGGCAGAGATCGATTTGGCTCCGCACTTTATGTTCAATATGGCGGTGATTGGCGCCAGCCGTCAGGTTTTAGCCAAGGCTAGGGATATTGCGAGATTACGCGTTTTGCTGTCAGGTCAGCCTGAAGCAGCGACCGGCAGTGCACCTGAAACGCGGCGGCAATGGGAGCGTTCAGGTATCACTAGCTGGGACTTTCCTGATCTTCCTGCGGCTATCGACACCGATGTCGATGGTCTTCCGGCGCGCGCATTTCCAGCCTTGCAGTTGGGCCCACAAGGCTTGGCGTTAAAGCTCATGGCGAATGCCGCGCAAGCGCAGCTGGCACACGAAACTGGTTTGGCCGAGCTGATGCGACAAGCCTGCGCCAGTGAGCAAAAAACCGTAGCCGCCGCGCTTAAAAAGTCATCTAGTCTGCTTTTACAGTCGGGGCGATGGTTGCCGCAGCTAGCCCTTGAGCAGCAGTTTATGCTCGGTATCATTCGCCACTTACTGGCTCAGACACCGGCTTTGCCGCGCAGTAATGAGGCTTTTCAACAAGAGCTCAAACGCATTCGCGCCTTGCTGGTGCCAAAAGCGCTCGATCTGCTACCGGTGATCGCCGATATTTTTAGCAAAGCGCATCAAGCCTATCGCGTAATGGATGGCCTAACGCAGCCGGTCTACCGTATGGCGATCAATGATTTGCGCTGCCAAATGGAGGCATTCGACTTGGCTGGGTTCATGGCACATTGGCCAGTGACGCGCTGGCAACAGTACCCGCGCTATTTGCAGGCGGTGTGTCTGCGTCTCGAAAAATTGCCGCACAATGTTATTCGTGATGATCGTGCAAGCGCCGAGCTGCAGGGCCTCTGGCAGCAATGGTCAGCGTTGGTTCAGCGTACTAACGAACGTGGAGGCGATGTGGCAGCCTTGGCTGAGTATCGCTGGCTGCTGGAGGAGTATCGTATTTCAGTGTTTGCACAGCCGATGAAAACAGCCGAGCCCGTGTCGGTTAAGCGGCTCGCGAAACTCTGGCAGGCCCTGACTCAATAGGCAAAGCAGAACTATGTGACAGCCTGACGACTATTTGGTCGCCTCAGGCTTGGTATGCGCTAGCACGCTGCGATACACTGGCTCATTGTCTGGATTTTCTAGGCCAATTTGTCATGGCCTGTATTTCATTTTGAAGAGCTGAGGGCGTTATGCAAAAGGTAGTGATCAGTGGTACTGGTTTATTTACGCCCAGTGAGTCGGTCTCGAATGCTGAGCTGGTGGCCTCTTTTAACGCCTATGTTGAGCGCTTCAACGAGGCTAACGCCGCGGCCATTGCCAGTGGCGAAGTGCTGGCTCTTGCACCATCAAGTGTTGAGTTTATTGAAAAAGCATCAGGCATTAAGTCACGCTATGTGATGAATAAGTCGGGTGTCATTGATCCCGCGCGCATGTATCCCGTGATTCCTGAGCGTGGCAATGATGAGCTGGGTATTCAAGCCGAAATCGGCGTGGCTGCAGCCCTTGAGGCCTTAAAGCGTGCCGGTAAAACGGCGGCTGATGTCGATGGCATCATTGTCGCCTGTTCAAACTTACAGCGCGCATACCCCGCGGTGGCTATTGAGATTCAGCAAGCACTGGGCGCTGGTGGCTACGCCTACGATATGAATGTGGCATGTTCATCGGCAACCTTTGGTCTACAGGCGGCTGTAGACGCCGTGCGTGGCGGCTCAGCGCGCTGCATATTGGTGATCAGCCCAGAAATTACTTCGGCGCATCTTGAGTGGCGTGACCGCGATTGCCATTTTATTTTTGGCGATGTTGCCACCGCGATTGTCGTCGAGCTGGCTGAGACCTGTACGGCAGCGGATGCCTTTGAAGTTATCGGCACACGCTTGCAAACACAGTTCTCCTCGGCCATCCGCAATAACTTTGGCTTTCTAAATCGCTGCGATGAGCCGGGAATTGGCGCACGTGACAAGCTATTTAAACAAGAAGGCCGCAAAGTATTTAAAGAAGTCTGCCCTATGGTGGCCGAGCAAATTGTTGCGCACAGTAACGATTGCGGCTTAGCGGTGTCTGATTTGAAACGCCTGTGGTTGCACCAAGCTAACCTCAGTATGAATGAGTTGATCGCCAAGCGCGTGCTCGGCCGCGAATTTAATCGCGATGACGCGCCGGTGATCTTGGATGAGTTTGCCAATACCAGTTCGGCCGGCTCGATCATTGCGTTTCATCGTCATCGTGACGATTTTTCGACTGGTGACATTGGCGTAATTTGCTCCTTTGGCGCTGGTTATTCGATTGGTAGCGTGCTGGTTCGCCGCTGCTAGTTTTGTTTACAAGGATTCATGTCATGAAAAGCACAAGACCTATACTGCTTGCCGCACTAGGGGTTTTCTCCCTTCTACCCGCCATGACTATGGCCGATGATAGTGATCCATGGGAGGGCTTTAACCGTGGCGTCTATCGCGTCAATGATGTCGTTGATCGCTATGTCGCTAAGCCTGTTGCTAAGGCATATCAGACGGTGACGCCACAGCCAGTCGACGATGCCATTACGCGCTTTCTAAATAACCTAATGTCGCCGGTGACGCTGGTCAATGAGCTCTTGCAAGGCAAACCCGCTGCCGCGGCCGCCACAACCTCACGCTTTATGTTCAACTCCACTGTGGGCTTGGCTGGTTTTTTTGATATTGGCGCGAAAATGGGTATGCCGCGTACCGAGGAAGATTTTGGCCAAACTTTAGCGGTATGGGGTGTTGGTCAAGGCCCGTATATCATGTTGCCATTACTGGGCCCAAGTACTGTACGTGACTTTTTTGGACGATTTGGCGATGCCCCAGCTGACCCACGCGCGCATATAAATAGCGAGGCAGCGTATGGCATTTTGGCGTTGAATTTAGTCGATACGCGCGCTGATTTGCTGAAGGCCGAGCGACTAGTGGAGGGTGATCGTTACCGCTTTATTCGCGACTATTATTTGCAAGTCCGCGCCTTCGATATTGCTGACGGAGTAGTAACGTCAGATCCTTTCTTAGACGATGACTTCGAGACTGGGCCTACCACGCAATGAAGTTTATGCCGCCAGGGCCCATCCTGGTTATTGAGGCTGATGAGGTACTGGCGCAGCGCCTGAAAGACTGGCTAGTGCACGACGGCTATAGCGTGCACATTGCTACTAATGCCGATGCAGGCTTTGCCTTAGCGCGTAATCTGCACCCTTCGTTGATCCTAGGCGAGCTGACCTTGGCATTAGCTAATGGTTCGCAGTTGCTGCGTGCGCTACTGCATGAGTTACCAGAAACGGCCGTCATTGTGGTGACAGAAACAGCGACCATGGATCAAGCCATTTCAAGTCTGCAAGAGGGCGCCAGTGACTTCTTGATGAAGTACATGCTCAATCAAGACATTCTGCATTTATCGGTACAGCGCGCGCTTGAGCGTCGCCAGCTGCGTTTAGAGAATCAGCACTACCGTGCGGCACTTGAAGACAGTAATGCGCGTTTGCAGAAAAGCTTGCAGTTACTCGAGTATGACCAACGCGCTGGCCGCCAAGTGCAAAGCAAGCTATTACCGCCGACACCACATGAAACCAATGGCCTCAAGCTTAACCACGTTATTTTGCCGTCGCTGTATTTGTCTGGCGATTTTGTCGACTACTTCAGCTTAGGCACCGGCCGTACCGCATTTTATTTGGCCGATGTTTCTGGTCACGGCGCCTCTAGCGCCTTTGTGACGGTGTTTTTGAAGACGCTGACCAATCGCATCCGTCGGCACTTTGAAAAGCGCACAAAAGTCTCCTTGTTATCGCCCGCCAAGCTTATGCACGCGATGAATGAAGAGTTGCGTGCGCTGGAGACGGGTAAGCATTTGACGGTATTTTGCGGCGTCATCGACACCAATAAGCAAACACTGACCTATGCACTGGCCGCACATTATCCGCCGGCATTTTTATGTCAGCACGGCGAGGTCATGCCCTTAGTGGGTAATGGCTTGCCGCTAGGCTTGTTTGCCGATGCGCAGTTTGAGGAACACGAAATTGCTTTAGCGCCGCAATTCTCCATTATCGCGCTCTCAGATGGTATCCTTGAGATTATGCCGACCGGCGACTTGCCCAGCAAAGAGGCTTTGCTGAGGGCTCATGTGGCTGCCGCGGCGACTGATTTTGAGGCTTTAAACATGCGCTTGGGTCTCCCCTCTGCCAAAGATCTACCTGATGATATTGCGCTGCTGATGATTACGCGCGACGAGTGACCATGGACGCCTGTAAGATGCAATATGCCGTGCTAAACGGCACCTATGTATTAAAGCTCGTCGGTGATGTGCGCGTACCGACTTGTACTTCGCTGGAAACTTTTGTAGAGCAGCGAGTTAAAAACGATGAAGGCCTGCGCGCGGTACTCATCGATCTTACTGCTACCGAGGCCATCGACTCCACAGCATTGGGCTTGTTGGCGCGCATCGCGGTGCTGCTGCAGCAACGAGGCCTAGGCCGACCTGTATTACTCTGCATTAACCCCGATATCGAACGCATTTTGATGAGCATGGGCTTCGATAAAGTCTTTCGCATATTACGCACCACATCGGCACTGAAAAGCAGCCTTGATGAGTTGCCCAGCGGTGATATCAGTGAAGATGCAGTGACTCAGCAGGTCATTGATGCGCACCGCACGCTGATGAGCCTGAACGAATCCAACACACAAGCATTTCGTAGTTTGGTCGATGCCTTAGAAAGCGAAAAACGCTGTCGCGATTAAGCCGCAGCGTTTGGTTTCTTGAGCTAATCCTGAGCCTTACCGTGCGTTCGGCTTAGGCCAATTTAATCGCCAATAAGTCTTCCAGTTTCTCTAAGTCCGCGGCAAATAAACGGATACCCTCAGCCAGCTTTTCGGTGGCCATCGCATCTTGATTAAGCTGCCAACGAAAGCTTGCTTCGGTCAGCTCAGTTAGGCGCGGGCGCGGCGTAATGGTCTCTGCAGTCAATTGCACGCTTAATGGCTCCGATTCATTTGCCAAGGCATCGAGTAGCGCCGGTCCAATCGTGAGCTTGTCACAGCCAGCCAAGGCGCGAATCTCACCCGTATTGCGAAAGCTCGCCCCCATGACGATCGTGTGATGGCCGACGGCCTTGTAGTACTCGTAAATAGCTTTTACTGAGCACACGCCAGGATCAGTCGCGGCTGTGTATTTTTCGCCAGTCTTTGCCGCATACCAATCTAAAATCCGCCCAACAAACGGTGAGATCAGTGTGGCATTAGCTTCAGCGGCCGCTTGTGCCTGGGTGAAGCTAAACAGCAAGGTGAGATTGCAGTGAATGCCTTCTTGCTCAAGCAGGCGGGCGGCGCAAATACCTTCCCAGGTGCTGGCGATTTTGACTAAGACGCGATCACGACCAATGCCTAGGGCGCGATAACGCGCGATAACGCGGCGGGCTTGGGCGAGCGTGGCGGCAATATCAAATGAATAGCGCGCATCGACTTCAGTCGAGATGACACCGGGGATGTGTTTGAGGATTTCTGCGCCAAACGCCACCGATACGGCTTCAAGGGCAGCGGGAAGTTGTGCCGCAGCGGGCAGTTCGCGCACAGACACTAACGCGCGATCGATAAGCTCAGCGTATTGCGGCGTATTCGCGGCTTTTAAAATCAGTGATGGGTTGGTGGTGGCGTCGACGGGTTTTAAGCGAATGATACTATCGATATCACCGGTGTCGGCGACCACGGTGGTGCATGACATCAGCTGCGTAAGTGCTGTGGGCATCTTATTATTCTCCGGTGGCAGCTAGCGCTGCTTGTAGTGTCTCGAGGCCAGACCCTGGGGCTTAGTACTTAAAATTTGGCGGAAGCGACGGCCGCCGGGTTGGCCATGAAAGAGCCCTAAAATATGCCGTGTCATGTGCTTAAGCTGAGCACCTTCGGCCAGCTCACGCACGACAAAGGGCTCGTAAGCCCGCAGAATATCGCCTCGCGATGGCAAATCAGTGACGCCCCAGAGGCGCTGCGCCTCGACTAATAAGTAGGGGTTTTGATACGCCTCGCGGCCAATCATGACACCATCGGTGTGCTGCCAGTGCTGCTCAATCTCTGTCACGGTTTTAATGCCGCCATTGATTTCGATGGTCAGTTCTGGGCGCAGCGCTTTTAGGCGATAGACATCGTCGTAGCGCAGCGGCGGCACATCGCGATTTTCCTTCGGGCTCAAGCCCGCCAAGATGGCAATTCGCGCATGCACAATGAAGTGCTGACAGCCATGGGCGGCAACGGTATCGACAAAGTTCAGGAGGTCGTCGAAATGCTCCAGACCATCGATGCCGATGCGATGCTTAACAGTTACCGGCACGCGAACGGCCGCTTGCATAGCCGCTAATGCCTCTGCCACCAAGGCGGGCTCGGCCATCAGGCAGGCGCCAATACGGCCTTGCTGCACGCGATCTGATGGGCAGCCGACATTGAGATTGATCTCGTTATAGCCCCAGTCCTCACCGAGCTTGGCGCAATGCACAAGGTCTTTAATGTCGCTACCGCCAAGTTGCAGAGCAACGGGCTGCTCGGCGGCCTCAAAGCGTAAATGCCGCGGAATATCGCCATAGATCAGTGCCTGCGTGGTCACCATCTCGGTATAGAGCCGCGCCTGCGGGCTGCACAGGCGTAAGAAGTTGCGCGCATGCCGCGTGGTCCAATCCATCATCGGGGCCACGGAGAGAAGTTTGGGAGGTGATGCAGGAGCTGTCATTAAGCGCACTATCGCTGATTTGGTAGGCGTAAGTTTAATCGACAACGAGGCTATTCGGCCATGATAGAGTCGGTGTCACCTCATAAAGTGCGATGAAGACAGCGCTTTAATTACAAGTATAAAAATAAGGCTAAGACTATGTGGCGATGGGCTCGGTGGTTAATTTTAGGCGTGCTGGTGTTATTCGTGGCCAGCTTTTTGCCATGGTCGCTATCATCGCAAGTGGTGAAGCTACCTGAACGCTTGCCAGCGGCATCGCCGCCTGAAACCATGCGTGTCAGTGCGTTACCGACAGGTACCATGCGCTCGTCGGCGATGTTGGCTTTTCGTGGTGGTAACCCGCTGGATGCGCGCGATTTCAGTATGACGGCTGTGCTGGTCCAGCATCCCCGCGGTGACTTACTCATCGATACCGGCTTTGGCCGTGAGGTTGATGAGCAAGTAAAGCTCTTGCCACTTTTAATGCAGCTAACGACAGACTACGAAAAAGCCACACCGGCCGCTGAACAGCTCAACGCGCAGGGTTACGACCCCAAATCGCTGGCTGGCGTGGTATTGACGCATGCGCATTGGGATCACGTCAGTGGTCTCGATAGTTTGCCGAACGCCGCTATTCTTGTGCCGACTAGCGAGCAAACCTTTATTGAAGAGGGTAATGAGGCCGCCGTACTCGCTAAGCAGCTCACCTTAGGCCGACTGCATAGTTATGCCTTTGTCGACAAACCCTACTTGGGCTTTGCTAGGCAGTTTGATGTGTGGGGTGATGGCAGTGTGGTGTTGGTGCCCGCGCCAGGGCATACGCCAGGTTCAGTGCTGGTGTTTTTAACACTACCGTCGGGTCAGCGCTTAGCGTTGCTGGGCGACTTGGTTTGGCAGATTGATGGCATTCGCCTGCCTGCTGAAAAGCCCTGGATTGCCCGCCAGCTCATTGGTGAGGACAGCGATGCTGTGCGTAATGCCATTGGCCATGTCGCCGCGATTGCCAAAAAGTTTCCGCAGATCAAGCTTTTGCCGGCGCATGATGCCCAAGCAATGGGCTCGCTACCGATCTTTCCGGACGCGTTACGCTAGGATTGTAGACAAAATACTCTGGCGATAGCTTGACCCATGAGTTTTAGCGCGTTACTGTCAGTATCTCATTGGGATTGTAGACAATAGATCAGCTATGCTCACTAAGCCATCGACGCCGATCAGTAAGGCCAAAGCCACTGCGGCGATAGCGGCCGATCAGCCAGCGTCACGCACGACACTGGCTGATCGAGTCTTCGCCTTGATGCAAGAGGCTATTGTGCGTGGCGACTTAGAAGCGGGTGCGCGTATCTCTGAGGCCGAACTTGCATCACGTTACGGCGTCTCTCGTGGGCCACTGCGTGAGGCCTTGCGGCGCTTAGAAGGCCGCCAACTTATCACTCGCATTCCGCATGTTGGCGTACGCATCATGGCGCTCTCCTTAGAGGAGCTGCTGCAAATCTATGAGGTGCGCGAAAGCTTAGAAGGGCTGGCTTGCCGGCTGGCGGCCAAGCACATGCCAGCAAGTGAAATTGCTGAGCTGAAAGTGCTGCTGGCCAAGCATGCTGAGCAAATCGCTGAACAAGAAGGCCGTGCCTATATTCAGGAAGAGGGCAATGTCGACTTTCATTACCGCGTGATTCAAGGCAGCCATAATGCCGTGCTCATCCACATGCTGTGTGGCGAGCTGTATCACCGTGTGCGTATTTATCGTGGCCAGTTTTCGATTACCGAAGGTCGTCCTGCACAGGCGCTGGCCGAGCATCAACGCATCCTCGATGCCATTGAAGCGCGGGATGGCGAGCTCGCGGAATTTCTCATGCGTCGCCACATCGCGACGGCACGCGCCAATATTGCTGCCCGTGTTGAACCTGCCAGCGTTGCTGCTGCAAAACCAATTACCCCATCTACCACCGATATGCCGGATACCCCGGTCAGGAGAGCCTAATGGCGATTAACTCAACAACGCTTAGCGCAGGCCGTCGTTTCCGCGACGCCATTGCCAGCGAAAAACCATTACAGGTGATGGGCACAGTCAATGCCTACGCCGCCATGATGGCCACTCAGGTGGGCTATAAGGCAATCTATCTGTCTGGTGCGGGTGTGGCTAATTACTCCTATGGTTTGCCTGATCTAGGCCTGACCTCATTGGAAGATGTACTGATTGATGCGCGTCGTATCACTAGCGTCACCGACACGCCGTTGCTCGTCGATATCGACACCGGTTGGGGCGGTGCGTTCAATATTTCTCGTACGGTCACGGAGATGATTCGCGCCGGTGTTGCCGCCGTACACATCGAAGATCAAGTCGCGCAAAAGCGCTGCGGACATCGCCCGAATAAAGAAATCGTGCCGGTCGGTGAAATGGTCGATCGTGTGAAAGCCGCCGTTGATGCGAAAACCGACAGCGAATTTGTCGTGATGGCGCGTACCGACTCGTTACAGAAAGAAGGCCTGAACGGCGTTATCGACCGTATTAGCGCCTATGTCGAAGCCGGCGCTGATGCCATTTTTGCTGAAGCCATGACCGACATCACCATGTACCGCAAAGTCTGCGATGCCGTGAAGGTACCGGTGCTGGCCAACATCACCGAATTTGGCGACACGCCGTACTACACGACAAGTGAGTTAGGCGAGCAGGGCATTGCCATGGTGCTTTACCCCTTGTCAGGCACGCGCGCCATGCAAAAAGCCGCGTTGGCTGTCTATGAAGCGGTGCGCAAAGATGGCACGCAGGTCAATGTTCTCGACAGCATGCAGCAGCGCAAAGAGCTCTACGAATTCCTCAATTATCACAGCTACGAAGACAAAATCGATCAGCTGTTTTCACAAAACAAATAAGCCCTAGGAGACTGACTATGACCGAAGTTAAAAGCACGCTGCCGAAGCCGAAAAAATCCGTTGCGCTGTCTGGCACTGTCGCTGGTAATACCGCGCTGTGCACCGTGGGTCGCACCGGCAATGACCTAGCCTATCGCGGCTATGACATCCTTGATCTGGCCACTACCAGCGAATTTGAAGAAATTGCTTATTTATTAGTCCATGGGAAATTACCTAATGCCGCTGAGTTAGCGGGCTATAAAACCAAGCTAAAAGCGCTGCGTGGTCTGCCTGCTGCAGTGAAAGTTGCGCTTGAGCAGCTGCCGCCATCGGCTCACCCCATGGATGTGATGCGCACCGGCGTGTCGGTATTGGGCTGTGTGAAGCCTGAGAAAGACGACCACAATCATCCTGGCGCGCGTGATAT
>JBDSQT010000043.1:0-5051 GCA_039929665.1 Paraperlucidibaca sp. | reverse complement strand
GTAAAACCTTCGCTGCTCAGTACCTCCTCCAATAATTCCACATTACGCAGCTCATCATCGATGATCAGAATCCGGCTATGCAGTAACGACTCGCTCATGATAACTCCTTAATAAACCTCGGTAAACGCAGAGTAAACGTGCTGCCCTCACCCAACACACTACTGGCCGATAATGCACCGGCCATGGCTTGAGCGAGCTGATGACTGATGCATAAACCCAAACCAGTGCCTTCAATACTACTGTCGTGCAAGCGTTCAAAGGGTTGAAATAGTCGTGCTTGATCGGCCTCACTAAGGCCAAACCCACTGTCACTGACAGCAATGATATGGGTAGACCCCTGAGTAGTGACGGCAATACTCACCGTGCCACTAGGGCGGTTAAACTTCACCGCATTACTGAGCAAATTAATCATGATTTGACGCAGACGCTGCTCATCGGCAAGCACAACATCATCAGCACTTACGCTGATTTGCCAATGCATGTGTTCAGCCCCTGGATTGCTTTGCACCCAGGCCATTGCGTCATTCAGCAGCGGCATTAGCGCTAGCTCACGGCAATCGAGACTGACCGCGCGCAGCTCATGGCGAGACAGATCCAAGACATCATTGACGAGTTGAAGCAGGTGGTCACCGCTGGCCAAAATATGCCCAACGTGGCGTTGCGCAGAGTCGGGTAGACGTTGGCGCGAAAGCAGCTGGGCATAGCCCAAAATGCCGTTCAATGGGGTGCGTAACTCATGACTTACGCGCGACAGCATGTCGGACTTCGCGCGATTGGTTTGCTCCGCCGCCACCGCAGCGGCATCGGCATGGCGGGTGCGCCAGGCCAGCCACACCGCCAGCGCCATGGATAAAAGCACCAATACCACGGCGATCAACGACAACATCAAGGCCTGTTGTCGCCAGCGGTCCGCGATGGCACTTCGCTCGGCAATCACGGCCTCTTCGCGTTGCTCCATGAGCACAATGGTTTTGCGCAGTCTATCAAGCAAGTTCTTATTATCATTTAAGATAGTTTTCAAAGTTTGATCGATATGTTGTGTTGATGCCTGTGCTTTGATTAGTGCCAAATTAGCTAATTTATCAGTAATAAGAGTAGTAATTAAGCGTAAGTGCACCTGCTGCTCAGGGTCTTTTACCTTGCCAGACAGTGTCTCGAGTGCCGGTGGCAACCGAACTGCAGCAAGCTCATAGGGCGCCAAGAATGACTCATTTTGCGTGAGTAAATAACCGCGAATGCCGCTGGCACCCTCCGCTAGTTGCGCATGCAACGAGTGGATTTGGCTGAGCACGCGCAACCCAAGCCGCACCTCTTGCTCAGCACCTTTGCTCACCTGAGCGCCCCAAATAATCAGCACGCTGGCCGCGATAAGCCCAGCAAGCGGAAGCAATAACGCCGCCAAGGTACTGATACGTCTCGTTAAAGTGGTTTGCAAAGCGATCATAACCCACTCCCTCCAAGCTTTAGTTCAACTGCTCTAGCCGCCGCTTGCGCACGATCTTCAAGCTGCAGCTTCGCCAACATGTGTTCAATATGGGTTTTTACCGTGCCCAGAGAAATGCCCAGAGTGGAGGCAATACGGGCATTACTCATACCCTGAGGCAATAATGCCATAACCTCCTTTTCACGCGCGGTCAGCGTATTGAGATCGTGTCGATGACGCTCATTGTGCCGCGCCTTAAGCCCTGATGCGTCAGACCAAGCCATCGCCAATACCACACTAACGACCGCCAACGCTGCCTGCCAGATCGGCTCGGGCGCCGACTCATTACCGGTGATAACTAATACACCGGTGACTTGCGACTTGCTCACCAAGGGAATGATCCATTCATAGCCAGCGCTGGCTTGACGAGCGAGCCATGTGGCTTCAATGCCATGACGACACAATGGTTGCACCGGATAGCGCAACATCGCCGAAATCCAGCCCTGGCTGGGCAGTCGTGTGCCATCGGGATAGCGTAGCTGCGTACCCGCTACTAGCTGCAAGCGCGCACCACTGTAGCGCAGCAAAGCCACACTATTGGCGTTCAAATGGTTTTGCAGGAGCTCAGAGATTGTCGAAGCAACTTCATCAAGGCTACTGCTACGTAACTGCTCACTAACTTGCATGAGTAGCCGCTGACCCGACGTATCGTGGGCCTGCTGTCGTAGCTGCTCCCGCCACGCTAAGACACCATCAGTTAACTCATTTTTATCTGCCATATGACCGATGCCTAACTATGCTTAATGACTGATTAACAGAGTGACTTAAAAGCCTACATTTAGCATGTGGTTTCAATAGTTCAATCGCAATGAGGTGAATCATGCAAAAACATCTGACAACAGCACTTTTGGGTACAGCTATTGCTCTGGCTTCCTCGCTGGCCATGGCAAAAGCCCCCGTGGCATACAATGCTGTGGTAGAGGCCCCTAGCAATAAGCAAGAAGCCGAGATTGCGCAATTGTTTGATCGCTGGAACAAGGCATTAGCAAGCGGCAACCCCGATAATGTTGCGCATATGTATGCGAAAAATGCTGTTTTATTACCGACCGTATCGAACTGGGCGCGAACCGATTACGCCAGTATCCGAGACTATTTCGTTAAGTTTTTAAGCTATAAGCCCCAAGGTTTTATCAACAAACGCGAGATTCGCTTACTAGACGACAACAACGCCATGGACACAGGCATTTATACTTTTGCCCTGCATGAGAAAGGCCAACGCAAGTTGGTACAGGCGCGCTACACCTACGTCTACACCAAAGAAAATGACCAATGGAAGATTTTAAACCATCACTCCTCTGCTATGCCGGAAGCACTGAAGCCTGAGCAAATCAATAAGGCCATCACCGTGGCATTTATTGATGAAGAAGAACACACATCCGTACACTAAGGCGCGTCACTCAATGCTCGAGCACCAGCTAAAATCATATAAACCATGGTCGCGGTCTGCTCGAGCAATTCCTGTTGCTGCGCAGGCGCTTTACCCACCGCCTGCGCGCCCATGCTAAAAACCAAACGCGTAATAGCTTTCGCGACAATCGTTGGCTCATGCAACTTGTTGGCGTTTTGCGCCTCAAGTCGAATTAAATCACTGGTTAACTCCTGCTCAAAAAACTGCAGCTGCCGATCTACTTCAGCTTGATAGCCAGCGGAGCCAACACGGCCTTCGCAGAGTAATAGTTCGAGATAGCGCTCTTCGGCATTGAGCTGTTCAAAAAACACATTGAGCGATGTCTGCACTGCGCTGCTACCAGCACTGATGCGCTGACGCGCTTCACTAAAGACATGGCGCAAGCTGCTACCGGCCAGCGCAATCAGCGCAATGCCCAACTCATCGACATCGCGAAAATGCCGGTAAAAGCTATTCGGCGCAATGCCAGCACCACGCGCTACTTCGCGCAAACTCAGTGTCGCCATGCTCCGCGTTGGGCCAATCAGCGCCATCGCTGCCTGTATTAAATCATCTTGGCTAATGCTGCCTTTACGCACGGCAGGTGCTAATTCCTCAGCATTCATACGACTAATCCTGTGTTGTCACGTTCCTGACATTCTTTTCAGGCCTACTTTCATGTGCTTAGTGTAGCGACTTATCAGTCATTTACAAATGTATATACAGTAGAGTAGACAACCGTCTATACAGTCGTATAATGCGCGCATCCAATGACTACGCGAGGGCTCAATGATGGCCGCTCAACATATCATCCGCGCACTAAAACAAGCCGTCTTACCCAGCGATGTCGCCGCCTTTTGGCAAGACCATATCGCGCCTATGCACAGCGCCGAGTCACGCGGCCGCCTTCTAGCAATAACTCCCGCGTCGGATCAAGCGGTCACGCTGACCATTGAACCCAATCGCGCCTTTAAAGGCTTTACTGCTGGCCAGCACGTCACCGTGTCCGCTCGCGTCAATGGTGCTTGGGTCGCGCGCAGCTATAGCCCACGCTATCTCGCGGGCAGCATCAACGGTGCATTTAAAATCACCGTGCAGCGCGTGACTAACGGCCGCTTCAGTCAATGGGCTCATGACAAGGCTCGCCTCGGCGACTGGTTGAAACTCAGCGATGCGTATGGCGAGCTGCGCCTGCCTGCTGGCAATGCGCCAGTCCTGATGCTCGCCGCCGGTAGCGGCATCACGCCATTTTTGAGCTTGCTGCAAAGCGCGCCACTACAACGCCCAACACAGCTGCATTACTGGGTGAAAGCACGCGAAAATGCCTGCCACCTTGATGAGCTGCAGGCCTTGCAAACCCGCGAGCAAAACTTTCAACTGACGCTACACATCACCGAAGGCGACCGTGCTGCTACCCGTTTAAACACTCAGCATGTCACCGATTGCTTAATCGGCACCGAGCTCATGGCCTGCGGCCCAGCGGGCTTTATCGCCACAGCCAACGCACTCGCCAGCACCCATGGCTTAGCGCTGCAAAGCGAGGCTTTCACGCTGCCGCTAGTGGTCAGTGACGCCACACAGTTGGTCAACATCACGCTGGCGCGCAGCGGAAAAGTCGTGCAAGTCGCCTCAGGCGCGGCACTTTTACCGGCGCTCGAAGCTCAAGGCGTGAGCTTGGCCTCCGGTTGCCGACGCGGCATCTGTAACACCTGCGCCTGCGGCAAGTCTAAGGGAGTAAGTGAAAACATTATTACTCAGCTACGCGATGACGGCGACACGCCCGGCCTACGCCTGTGCATCAGCAGCGCTCGCTCCGATTTAGTTTTAGATATTTAAGCCTTAATTTTGCAAAGGAAATCACCATGAAACAGCTCACGCCTGCGCAGTTACTAGAACTGGAAACTACGTTCGACGCCATGCACAAAACCGCCTTGGCCGATGTCGGTGAAAATGACGCACGCTATATTCGCCGTGTAGTTGCCGCCGTGCGCTATACCGGCTTTGCTGGACGTGCCTGTCTCTTTTTAAGTTTCTTCCCGGTATTTTGGGTGATCGGCGTAGTGCTTTTGGCCGTCTCTAAAATCATGGAAAACATGGAGGTCGCGCACAACGTCATGCACGGCCAATACGACTGGATGAATGATCCATCATTGAACTCGCAAACCTACGAGTGGGACATCG
>JBDSQT010000042.1:0-2805 GCA_039929665.1 Paraperlucidibaca sp. | reverse complement strand
CGCAGGCTGCATGGCCGCCCTCGACGCCGAGAAATACTTGGATGCGCTGGGTCACTGAGCACTCAGTGACAACGCAACTGCCGTGGCTATTGGCTGATGACGCATTTCCATCACCTGAGCTGGCGCTCGACTACCCCGATGGCCTGCTAGCGGCGGGAGGCGATGTCTCCCCTACCCGGCTACAAGCAGCGTATCGGGCGGGGATTTTCCCCTGGTCATCGGCTGGTGAGCCGCTGTTATGGTGGTCGCCTGATCCGCGCTGCGTGATTGAGCCCGTGTCATTTGTGCCCAGTAAAAGCTTGGTGAAAACTCGGCGACAGACCCCGTGGCGATTCACCTGTAATCAGGCGTTTAGCGACGTGATTACCGCCTGCGCTGCACCACGACCGTATGCCGATGAGACGTGGATTACCTCAGAGATTCAAGCCGGTTATGTGCGTCTCCACACGCTGGGCTGGGCGCAAAGTATTGAGGTCTGGTGTGATGGCGAGTTAGTTGGCGGCCTCTATGGCGTGACCGTCGGCAAGATATTTTGCGGTGAGTCGATGTTTAGTCGCCGTCGCGATGCGTCAAAGTTAGCCTTTTGGGCCTTGATGTCACTGATGCAAGCGTGGCAAGTTCAGTGGGTAGATTGCCAACTCGAAAATGACCATTTGCTCAGCCTTGGCGCCACCATCATGTCTCGAAGCGATTACTTAGCATTGCTCGGCAAGCAGCCCCTGTCACCCTCGCTGCCGTGGCTGGACGCACACAGCGTATTGACGGCTGCAGGATTCACCGTGGCGGAGGTAGCAGCATGAGCAGTGGCGGCAATATCACCTTCTTCACCACCGCCGCACATGCCTGTAGCTATCTGGCCGATCGCCAAGCTATCACGCTGTTTGCTGACCCCGAAGCCGACATGACGGCGGTGATCTACAGCCAACTCTCCGATTTAGGCTTTCGCCGTAGCGGCAACTATGTGTATCGGCCGCAATGCCAAGGCTGCAAAGCCTGCGTTTCTGTACGCATTCCGGTCGCGCAGTTTCGTCCGCGCCGCGAGCAACGACGCTGCTGGCAGCGCAACCAAGACTTAACCGTCACGCCGGTGCCGGTAGCCTGGTCTGAAGAGCACTACGCTCTCTATGCGCGCTATATCAGTACACGCCACCGTGACGGCGACATGTTTCCGCCTAGCCCACGCCAATACCGTGAGTTTCTCACGAGTGAGTGGTCAGACACTTCGCTTGTCGAGTTTCGCCTCGATGGCCAACTGCTGGCCATCGCAGTCACCGACACATTAGCTGAAGGCCTCTCTGCGGTGTATACCTTCTATGACCCTGAGATACGCGCACGCAGTCTTGGCAGCTTCGCTATTTTGTGGCAAATAGAGGCCTGCCGTGCAAAGGGCCTGAGCTCGCTGTACTTGGGCTATTGGGTGCGGCATGCTCAGCGTATGCGTTACAAAACACAGTTCCGTCCATTGGAGCTACTCATAGAAAACGAATGGCTGCTGGCGCGATGAAGTTTTATCGGGCACAATGCGCGCGTTTTCGAAGCGTCTGAGATATTCCTCAGCGCCTTCCATTCCATAGCCCCCGAGGCCTTTGCTGCATGTCGAAAGAAGAGCAATTAGAATTTGATGGCGTGGTCATCGATACCCTGCCAAACACCATGTTCCGTGTCCAACTTGAAAATGGCCACGTTGTCACCGCCCATATTTCGGGCAAAATGCGTAAGCATTACATCCGCATTTTGACTGGCGACCAAGTCAAGGTAGAGATGACGCCTTATGACTTGAGCAAAGGTCGCATCACTTACCGCGTGCGCTAATACGTCAGTAAGCTTTACTCGGCGCTGATCATCAGCAAGGAATTTCTGGTGATCAGCGCCCATAAAAAAGGTCGGCATATGCCGACCTTTTTTATTTTCAGGTGTTTGAGATTATTCCCAAATCACCGCCTCACGGCGCGCAACCCAACCATCGGCTTGCGGCAGATAGTTATCCTCAATGACATTACGCTTAATCTTCAGTGTTGGCGTCAGGTAACCATCTTCAATGGTCCACTGATCTTTCACCACGACGATATAGTCTAAGCGCTCATGATCTTCCAGCGTAGCATTAACAGACTTCATCAAATCTTTGAATTCGCTAGTTAATGTTTCGCGTGATAACTCACCTTTTTGAATTTCTTTTTCAGCATCTAGCGACAGCATAAACAGCGCAAATGGCTGTGGTTGCGTGGGGCCAGTGACGCAAATGACTTCAACTTTAGGGTGCACATTGAGCTTTTGCTCAATCGGTACGGGCGCAACATATTTACCTTTCGAGGTCTTAAACAGCTCTTTCACCCGACCGGTAATCTTCAAACGGCCTTGTGCATCGAGCTCGCCACGGTCACCGGTTTTCAGGAAGCCATCATCGGTCATGTCTTCAGCGGT
The DNA here is from genome assembly GCA_039929665.1 of Paraperlucidibaca sp. Classification (GTDB taxonomy): domain Bacteria; phylum Pseudomonadota; class Gammaproteobacteria; order Pseudomonadales; family Moraxellaceae; genus Perlucidibaca. The sequence goes on along the minus strand of JBDSQT010000042.1, from coordinate 384 downwards.
TTTATCCGGCGCCTTGTAGTAGCCCATCATCTGGCCAGGGCTTTTCACTTGAATCTCGCCGTTATCGGCAATGCGCTGCTCTACGCCTGGGTTGGCATGTCCGACATAGCCGACGCGCACTTCACCTGGGCGCGAGCCGTGTGAGTAGCCAAAGTTTTCAGTCATACCATAGACATCGAGCAGCTCAAGGCCTACGCCTCGAAACCAGTTCATGATGTTTGGCGGCAATGGCGCAGAAGCAGTAATCGCCAAACGGACCTTATCGAGGCCGAGCTGCTTGAGAATCTTGCCCTTCACTAAGCGACCAATAAATGGAATATTAAACAAGATACGCTGCTTGGCTGGTGGCAACTTTTCATTGATGGCGAGATAGAACTTGGTCCA
>JBDSQT010000041.1:0-5681 GCA_039929665.1 Paraperlucidibaca sp. | reverse complement strand
AATATTGTTGAGCTACAGCCCTGGGATATGACCTACGCCAGTGAGCGCCTGAAGCAGCAACGTTACGCCTTGTCGCAAGAGGAGTTAAAGCCCTACTTCCCCGCTCCACGTGTGATTGATGGTTTGTTTGCAGTGGCGAAAAAGCTCTTTGGCTTTGATGTTGTGCCGGCGCCTGAGCTAGAGACCTATCACCCCGATGTGCTGGCCTATGCCATCCAAGAGCAAGGCGAAACCCGCGCGTGGTTTTACCTCGATATTTATGCTCGCGCCAACAAGCGCGGCGGTGCGTGGATGGCCGATGCCCGTGTGCGTCGACGTTTAGCGAATGGCGAACTGCAAAAGCCCATCGCGTTTTTGACCGGTAACTTCAATCCGCCAGTAGGCGAGCGCCCCTCGCTACTGACTCACAATGAAGTCACTACGCTGTTTCACGAGTTCGGCCATGGCATTCATCACATGCTCACCGAAGTTGAAGTCGCTGCTGTGTCGGGCATCCACGGCGTGGCCTGGGATGCGGTTGAGCTGCCCAGTCAGTTCATGGAGAACTGGTGCTGGACGCCAGAAGGCATTGCGCTGATGTCGGCGCATGTCGACACCGGCGAGCCATTGCCTGCTGAAATGCTGGAGCGCTTACTAGCAGCTCGAAATTTCCAGTCTGGCATCATGACCTTGCGCCAGTTGGAGTTTTCGCTGTTTGATTTGGCCATTCATGGTCGTGCGGGCGTCGATTTTGCCGAGCTGTTAAATGTCCTCGAAGACGTGCGCAAACTCACCAGCCTGATGCCACTGCCCAGTTGGAATCGCTTTCCGTGCAGCTTTAGCCATATTTTTGCCGGTGGCTATGCCGCAGGGTATTACAGCTATAAATGGGCAGAGGTGCTGTCGGCCGATGCCTTCTCGGCCTTTGAAACTGAAGGAGTATTTAATGCCGAAACCGGTGCGCGCTTTCGCAAAGCCATTTTGGCGCAAGGCGGCAGTAAGCCAGCAGCGGAGTTGTTTAAGCAGTTCATGGGCCGTGAGCCCTCGCCCGAGGCTTTGCTGCGCCATACGGGCTTAGCGGCATGAGTGTGTTGAGGCGCTTTATCGCTGGGGCGAAATGCCCCGGCTGTGGCCTCGAAGACAAGCTGCAAATTTGCACTGAAGACGAGCGCGAATGGGTCGCCTGTGTGCGCTGTGATTACACCGATGTGCGACCGACCGAAGTGACCATGAAAGAGCCCGATGAGGAGCATGACGAGGTCACGGGCGTAGTGCGTTTTAAACCCTGAGCTGACGCCGCTGCCAACGCTGCAGCAGCCAGCACATCAGCAGAGCTGCTAAGGCAAACAACACGACAAGTGCCGCAATCGGCAAATGCAGCGGATGGCCCACCAGCACCGCAGCAGCCATGCACACCACAGCAATGGCACTAGCCCGCCTCGCCATTTGCGCCGGACTGCGCGCGACATAACGCGCCGCCGCTGCGGGGATTACCATGAGCGCGCTGATCAGCAATACCCCCATGACTTTCGCACCCGCCGCCACCACCGCTGCGAGCATAAGCAAGAGCAAAGGCCTTAACCAATTGACTGGCCAGCCATCGACTGCGGCCGTTTCTTCATGAATAGCCGCCGCAACGAGGCCCGTCCAATGTCGCCATAACAGCAGCGCCACGATAGCTAGTCCAAAGCACATCCAGGCAATGCTATCGCCGCTTAAGCTCAGTAAGTTGCCAAATAAATAGTCTTCTAGCGCATGGCCGGCATGCTCATCTTGGCCTGCGGTCATTAGTAACGCCAAGCTCATGCCGGCATAGGCCATGATGGTCAGCCAGGTATCAACGCCGTGTTCGCTGGCGCGCATTAGGCGGCTCAATAGCAGCGCCACGCCCAAGCACACAGCGGCGACCATCGCACCCATGGGCACATCGAGCATCAGGGCCAAGGCCACGCCAAACAGCGAGGCGTGCGCAAGGCTGTCGCCAAAATAGGCCATGCGCCGCCATAACAGCAAGCTGCCCAGAGGGCCAGCGACCAACGCCGTGAGCACGCCACCGAGCAGCGGGAAAATAATCTCAGTCATGTTTACATCCGGCGTCGCAGTCGGTGGCATCGCCTTGCAGGCTGTGATGATGGTCGTGGTGATGCGTATAAATGGCTAAATCGCGACCGCCGCTGGCGCCAAATAAGCGCTGATATTCAGGATGCTGGCTGACTGCCTCAGGATGCCCCGTGCAGCAGACATGGCGATTTAGGCAGAGCACGTGATCGGTCGCGGCCATCACCACATGCAGGTCGTGTGAAACCATCAGCACGCCGCAACCATGACGATCGCGGAGCGTGCGAATCAGGGCATACAGCTCATTTTGGCCAGCTAAGTCGACGCCCTGCACCGGCTCATCGAGCACGAGCAAATCGGGTTGGCGCAATAAAGCGCGCGCTAACAACACGCGCTGCTGCTCACCGCCCGACAGCGTGAGCGCTGCATGTAAGAGCAAATGCTCTGCGCCAACCTCACGCAGCGCTGCCAAAATCGTGGCCTGTGAGTACTGCTGCCGAGGCGCCGGCCACCAGCGCGAAGTCTGGCCGCTAGGCCCGGGCAGCGCTAGAAAACCCGCCACTGTTAATGGCAGATACGGGTTTAGCGGAAAGCGCTGCGGCACATAGCCAATGCGTAGATTAGGGGCCAGCCAGCGCTGGCCCGAGCTGGCGGTCATCAGGCCTAAAGCCATACGAATTAAGCAGGTTTTGCCGGCCCCATTGGGGCCAATGATTGTGGTAATTTGTCCGCGCTTAAGGCTCAGATCGACACCATCGAGCACCATCCGGCCATCGATATGCCAGCTGATATTGCGTAAATCGAGCAAGAGCTCAGGCGTGGCCGCTAAAGGCCGTATGCTGTGAATATTCATTGAGCGCAGGCCTGACAGGTGCCCATCAGCTCCAGTGCGCCATGCGTCACGGTGAAGCCTGCCGCTGCCGTGGCGGCATCGATCGCCGTGGTAATACCCTTCACCTCGACCAGCTCCTCTGCAGTGCCGCAGTGCTGGCAAATTAGAAAATAGCCGCTGTGGGCATGCTCGGGATGCGTACAGCCCAAAAATGCATTTAGGCTAGTGATGCGATGCACCAGGCCATGCTGCAGTAGAAAATCGAGCGCGCGATAAATCGTAGGCGGTGCCGGTTTATGGCCTTCTTGCGCGAGTTGGTCGAGTAGCTCGTAGGCCCCGAGGGGCTTATGATTGGCCCACACCAACTCCAGCACACGTTTACGTAATGGCGTAAGCCGCGCGCCAGCCTCGGCACAGAGTCGCTCGGCGGCGGCCAAGGCGCTATCGACGCAGCGCGAATGATCATGCGCCAGCGCGGGGCTCACATGCGTAGCGTCCTGTGCAGAAAGCGGGCGAAAAGCGGCGGGCATAGCGCATTAGCCTGAAATGAAGTGACGCAACAGTGTAACATATTGCCACGATTTCGAAGCGAGTTCTGCCATGAGCACACGCCCACCGTTGGTCCTAGTTGATGGGTCGTCTTATCTCTATCGCGCCTACCACGCACTGCCACCGCTCACCACGTGCTCAGGCCAGGCTACTGGCGCCATCAAGGGCGTCATCAATATGCTGAAAAGCCTGCTCAAGCAGGTCGGACCCTCGCATGTGGTGGTGGTTTTTGACGCGCCCGGCAAGACGTTTCGCGATGATATTTACCCTGAATACAAAGCGCATCGCCCGCCCATGCCGGATGATATGCGCACGCAAATTGCGCCGCTGCATACATTGGTCAAAGCACTAGGCTTGCCGCTGTTGTGCACGCCAGGCGTAGAAGCTGACGATGTCATTGGCACGCTGGCGAACGTCGCCGCTAAAGCTGGATGGCCGGTGCTCGTGTCGACCGGCGATAAAGACCTCGCGCAGCTCGTCAATAAAGACATCACGCTGGTCAACACGATGACCAACGTGGTGCTCGATGAGGCCGGAGTGATGGGCAAATTTGGTGTGCGCCCAGATCAAATAATCGATTACTTAATGCTGGTCGGCGATAGCTCCGATGGCATTCCTGGCGTGCCGGGCGTGGGTCCAAAAACCGCAGTGAAATGGCTCACCGCCTACGACACGCTGGCCAATATCGAAGCGCATGGCGATGAGATCAAAGGCAAGGTCGGAGAAAACTTCCGTGCCTTTATGCCGCAATTGGGCATGACGCGTGAGCTAGTGACCATCAAGTGTGATGTCGAGCTTGACGAAAGTCTGGAAGATTTTGCCTTGAAGCCTAGCGATGAGGCACTGCTCTTGGCGCTGTTTGATGAGCTAGAGTTTCGCAGCTGGGCCAATGAACTGCGCGCCGATGGCCATGTGCCGAATTCGCGTGGCGCCGCCAAGTGGGCGACTACACCCGTCGGCGCTAGCCCAAAGGCACCCAGCGTGAGTGCTCCTGAGCAAGACGCGCGCTACCCCGCTCCGCCCAGCGATGCGAAAACCATCACTCGGGTGGTCGACACAGCAGAGCAGCTCGCGGAGCTGATCGCCCAGCTCACGGCAGCCAAGCGCTTTGCTATTGATACTGAAACCACCAGTTTGAATTATATCGAGGCCGCTTTAGTCGGGTTGTCGGTAGCGATCACGCCCGGCGAGGCGTGGTATGTGCCAGTCGGTCACGATGTCAGTGTTGAGCCTAAGCAATTGCCTAAGGCCGATGTACTCGCCGCCTTTCGGCCACTATTAGAGTCTGATCAGGTTGCGAAACTTTTGCAGCATGCCAAATACGATATGCACATTTTTGCCAATGAGGGCATTACGCTACGCGGCGTGAGTTGCGACACCATGCTCGCTTCGTACCTGCTCGATGCCACCGCGACACGGCATAACCTTGCCGACCTTGGTGAGTATTATCTCGGACGCAAAGGCATCAGCTTTAGCGATATTGCCGGTAAGGGTGCGAAGGCGGTGACGTTCGAGCGCATCGCCATAGAGCAAGCCGCGCCCTATGCCGGTGAAGATGCTGACTACACCTTGCAATTGGCCAATTTACTAGAGGCGGAGCTGGCGAAAATACCGGTCTTGCACACGCTCTTGGTCGAATTAGAGCTGCCCGTTCAGCGCGTGTTACAGCGCATGGAATATCACGGGACGCTGATTGACCCCGAGGTGCTGCGTGTACAAACACTGTCGTTGACGTCACGATTGCATTGGTTAGAAGCGCAGGTCTATGAGCTAGCGGGTGAAGAATTTAACCTAAGTTCACCTAAGCAATTAGGCGTGATCTTATTTGAAAAGCTCGGCATTGCCGGGGCCAAGAAAACTGCCTCTGGCCAGTATTCGACCGCTGAGGATGTGCTCGAGCAGCTCAACCATCCGTTGCCGAAACTGCTTTTAGAGCATCGTAGCCTAGCGAAACTACGCTCGACCTATACCGATAAACTGCCTGACATGGTGCAGCGCAAAACGGGCCGTGTGCACACCTCTTATCATCAGGCGGTGGCAGCGACTGGGCGCTTGTCGTCTAGCGACCCCAATCTGCAAAACATCCCCATTCGTACCGAAGAAGGCCGCCGCATTCGCCAAGCGTTTGTGGCGCCAGCCGGCTGCGTCATCATGGCTGCCGATTACTCGCAAATTGAGCTGCGGATCATGGCGCACTTATCCCATGATGATGGGTTATTGAAAGCCTTCCGCGAAGGTCTCGACGTGCATAAAGCCACCGCTG
>JBDSQT010000040.1:0-8283 GCA_039929665.1 Paraperlucidibaca sp. | reverse complement strand
ACCAGTTAAGCGGTGGCTCGATGCGTGGATTGACCGCAGGACTCTAGGCAAGCGTCTCGATGTCATGGCTCTGGCGCTGCCAACGTTGACGGTGGGTTGGCGTGTACTGATTGCCTTTGTCTGCCTGCCGCTACTGGCGCTCATTGTCAGTACGCCGCTTGAGCCCTTAGATCAGGCGTTATTTGCTGTGCTTATGCTCGGCTTAGCCATGTTTTCACGGCAGATGCCGGGCAAAACGGCGCGGGTATTTTTGCTGACACTGTCGATAGTGGCCACGCTGCGCTATCTCTGGTGGCGAGTTACCGGAACTATGCCTGTTGGCGAGCCGGTAGACTTAGTGTTTGCGCTGATTTTATTTGCTGCCGAACTCTACGCGGTGACTATTTTACTGCTCGGCTACTTTCAAACGGCATGGCCGTTAAATCGCGAGGAAGCGCCGCTGCCAGACAGTCGTGCTGAGTGGCCATCGGTGGATGTCTATATCCCAACCTACAATGAGCCGTTGAAAGTTTTGCGACCGACAGTGTTGGCTGCTCTCGGCCTAGACTGGCCTGCCGATAAGCTGTCGATTTGGGTGCTCGATGATGGTCGCCGCGATGACATCAAGCGCTTCTCGGAAGAGGCGGGTGTGAACTACCTTATTCGCCCCAATAATTTTCATGCTAAAGCCGGCAACCTCAATCATGCGCTGCAGTACAGCACCGGCGATTACATCGCGATTTTTGACTGCGATCACATTCCCACACGGCCATTTTTGCGCTCAACCATGGGCTGGTTTTTAAAAGATCCGAAATGCGCCGTGGTGCAAACGCCACATCATTTTTTCTCACCAGATCCTTTTCGCCGCAATCTCGGCATGGCAGATGGTGAGCCGGCAGAAGACATGCTGTTTCATGGTCTGTTGCAAGATGGCAATGACTTTTGGAATGCCACGTTTTTCTGCGGTTCCTGCGCGGTCATTAAGCGGGGGCCGCTGCTCGAGGTTGGCGGCATAGCCGTGGAAACTGTCACGGAAGATGCACATACGGCCTTGAAGCTACACCGTCGTGGCTACACCACCGCGTTTATTAACAAACCGCAAGCCGCTGGCTTGTCCACTGAAAGTATTGCCGGACATGTGGGCCAGCGTGTGCGCTGGGCGCGCGGCATGATTCAGATTTTTCGTACCGATAATCCCTGGAGCGGCCCAGGTCTAAGCTTTGCGCAACGCCTGTGCTACACCAGCTCCATGCTGCACTTTCTCTATGGTATTCCGCGGCTAATTTTCTTACTCGCGCCGATGGCGTATTTGTTCTTTGGCCTGCACTTAATTGCCACGACAGCGACGGCTATCATTGCCTATATTTTGCCGCAGCTGATTCACGCTAACCTGGCCAACTCGCGCGCGCAGGGGCAGCATCGTCATTCATTTTGGTCTGAGATCTATGAGACCGTGATGGCTTGGTATATTGCTGTGCCCACGACCATGGCGCTGATTAACCCGAAACTAGGCAAATTCAACGTGACCTCAAAGGGCAGCATCGTAGATAACAGCTTTTATGATTGGGGCATTGCAAAGCCGTATCTGGCGCTGATTGTCATCAATATTGCCGGTCTGATTTTTGGCATTGTGCGTTTGCTGTCACCAGATAGCTCTGAGGTCGGCACGGTTTTGCTTAACGTATTTTGGGTGCTCTACAATCTTGTCGTGCTCGGTGTTGCTATGGGGGCCTCACGCGAGACCCAGCAGCTACGAGTGTCGCCGCGCGTCAATGGAGAGATGCCTGTCGTGCTCTACCGTCTTGGCGGTCAGGCAATTCGGGCGCAGTCAGTAGACTACTCGATGACGGGTCTGGGCGTGGTGCTGCCAAAAGGCATTGATTTAAATGACGGTGAGCATGTGCGTTTGCTACTGCCGTCTGATGATGACGAAATGGCATTTAGTGCCCAAGTAATGTGGCGTCACCATCGTCGCGTTGGTTTGCGCTTTGAAAACCTGACATTGCGCGATGAGGCCAACTTAGTCCGCTGTACGTTTGCGCGACCGGGTGCTTGGTACGCATCACCAGTCGTAAACGATAAGCCGTGGCGAAGTCTCGCTCGAATTAATACTATGTGCTGGCAGGCTTATGGTGAGCTATTCCTATTAATTCCTGCATATTGGCGCTCGCGCCGAATGCGTCAAATAAACCCTACTGTGGAGCGCTCATGAGCTTCTCGCGCCAAATATCATTGACCCATTCAGTGGCCCTCGCGCTATTGCTGCTGTGCTTTGCCAGCATCTCTCAGGCTGCGACCTCTAGCCAAGGCTTTACACCCTCTGAGCGTAATTACGCGCGCAGTTTTAGCGAAATAGGTGCGGGTGGTTATGATCTCATCGGTCTTAATAATAACGCCTACCTTAACGTTGGTGTGCGGGCCGATGAGGTTGTGCAGTCGGCCACGCTTGAGCTGAGCTTGGCGTATTCGCCGGCACTGCTTGAGGGTTTGTCGCATATCAAAGTGTATTTAAATAATGAGGTAGTTGGCATTGTGCCGCTGCCCAAGCAGGCATCGCCCGAGCCGACTGTGTCGCGGCTGAGCATCGATCCGCGTTACTTCAGTGATTTCAACCAGCTACGGCTGTCGCTGATTGGCCACTACACCCTTGGCTGTGAAGATCCGGCGCACTCTAGCTTGTGGGCTAACATCAGCAAAGATAGCCGCTTGCTGCTTAACGTAGCGCCTATCACGCTACCTAATGATCTGGCTCTTTTGCCTGCGCCCTTTTTTGATCGCCACGATAACCAGCAGTTAGACCTGCCCTTTGTTTTTAGTGCGCAGCCAGACACCGAGAGCTTGGCGGCAGCCAGCATTGCGGCTTCTTGGTTTGGCAAATCGGCGGATTACCGCAGCATACGCTTTCCGGCCAGCCTCAATAGCCTGCCTTCTGGTCACGCAGTCGTGTTTGCTAAGAATGGCGATCGCATTAAAGGCTTGCAACTACCTGAGGTTAGCGGGCCCACGATCGATATTATTGGTGCGTATCAGCAGCCTGCCGTGAAGTATTTGGTGATTCGCGGTCGAGATGCCAACGACTTGCGTCTAGCTGCGCAAGCATTGGCTCTAGGCAATGTTCTGATGAGCGGTTCGCAAGCGCGTATCCGTTCGGTTGATTTAGGCAAGCCACGACTGGCGAATGACGCACCAAATTGGGTGCGCACCACCAGCCCGATTCGCTTTGCGGAGCTCATCAAGGAGCCCTATGAGTTGCAGCGTAGCTACGCCAACCGTGATCCTATTCGGCTAAACTTACGCTTGCCGCCGGACTTATTTACCTGGCGTGTGCGCGGCATCGATATGGATCTGCGCTATCGTTATACGCCACCTACTCGTCGTGATAACTCGCTGTTGGGTGTCTATCTAAATAACCAGTTCGTGACGGCTTATCCACTGCTGCCCGGCAAGCAAATGGATGCTCAGAAGTTGAGTATGCCGGTACTTGATGAAGACAGCATACAAGCACAAAAAATCCTGTCTGCGCCGCCATTTTATGTAGGCGTGCGCAATGAATTACAGTTGCGCTATCAGCCTGAGGTATCGAAAGACAACCTCTGTAGCGCGCAAATCAGCGACAGCTTAGTCGCCGCAATTGATCCAGACTCGACCATCGATTTTTCGCGCTATCCGCATTACATCGCCATGCCCAGCTTGAGCGCATTCGCACAGGCCGGCTTCCCGTTTACGCGTTATGCCGACTTGGCACAAACCGCGGTGGTATTGGTCGATAAGCCTAGTGCCGGTGACATCACCGCCATGCTTAATAGCATTGGACGCTTTAGTGCGGCAACCGGTTTTCCCGGCGTACGCGTTAGTGTCGCGACGGTATCAACCGTTGCTCAGGTGAAAAATAAAGACCTACTCATTGTTGGTAGTACAGCAGCTAGCTTGCTACGCAAGCAATGGCGACCAGACACGCCGGCGTACTTAACGCGTGTCTTGCGCGTCTTGCGCAGCTCTACAGTACAAACCGATGCCCAGTCAGGCTGGCTAACCGCGCAGGGTGACCCAGTCGCGCGTAGAGATATCACCATCATGCTCACGGCCAATGGTGCACATAGCGCATTAACCAGCTATCAGGCACCAATGAGTCCTGGCCGTACCGTGGTAGCACTTCAAGCCACCGATGATAAAAGCCTACAGCATCTCTTTGATGCCATGGATCGCAACGAGTTAGCCGAACGCATGCAGGGCGATGTGGTACTGGTCAACGGTGAGCAAGTCGATAGCTTCCGTACGCAAGAAATTTACCATGTTGGCCATTTGCCGATCATGACGCGGTTGTGGCTGGTGTTCTCTGATCAGCCGATAGTGTTGGCAGTAGCATCGGTAGCTCTGGGCTTATTTGTCGCCATGCTGATGTTCTTTGGCCTGAACTATGTGGCCAAGCGCCGCTTGGTGAAATGATCCTGTGGGCTGGCGTGCACTGCTGTTTTCAGTGGTATTGCTTGGTGGCTGTGCGAATACAGCCTCAAGCGCTAACCGTGCTGTGAGCGCAAGCAGTGTCTTAGCGTCTGCTAAGGCTGTGCCGGCTAGTCAGGTCTGCACAGCGCATCCGGTATGGCTGGCTTTTGTGCGCAGCTTTGTCAGTGCCGATGGTCGTGTTATCGACACTAGTACCGCAGCCAATATCAGTACATCTGAAGGCCAGAGTTATGCGCTGTTTTTTGCACTGGTCAATCGCGATCAAGCGCGTTTCGACCAACTCTTACGCTGGACGGAGGACAACCTAGCTGCCGGCGATATGCGCGCACGCCTGCCTGCGTGGTCGTGGGGAAAAGCTGACGATGGCCAATGGCGTGTGCTCGATCGTAATGCCGCTAGTGATTCGGATGTCTGGATCGCCTACAGCTTATTGGCTGCTGGCGAGCTCTGGTCAAACGCGCAATATCGTGAGCTAGGACTGGCGTTAGCGGCGCGCATTATCGAGCTTGAAAGCGTTGAGTTGCCTGGCTACGGTCGCGTGTTATTGCCTGGTCCGACCGGCTTTCATCCGACAGAAGATAGTTGGCGCTTGAATCCCAGCTACTGGCCCATCAGTGTGCTGCGTGGTCTGGCGCTATGGACAGAGAATTCAGCATGGCAGGATATTGTACACAGCAGCGAAAAGCTTTTGCGCGCCAGCGCCCCGCGCGCGGTCGCGCCTGACTGGTTTGTACTCAATAGTGCGACCAAGGCAGTGAGCTGGCCTGACCAAGACAGTGATGGTGCCTACAACGCGATTCGCGTGTACTTATGGCTGGGCATGATGCCTTTTGATGACCCGCTAAGCGCCAGTTTACGTAGCCACTTTGCACCCTGGGCCACGCGTGCTTTAGCGCAGGGCTTTGTGCCGGAGCGTGCACAGGTGCAAAGTGCCAAAGTAGCCTCAAGTAATCAGCCTATTGGCTTTGCACAGGCGGCATTGCCGTATCTACAGGCGCAAGCTGAGATCACCGATAAAGCCGGTTTGGCGGCCATTAGCGCGCAGGCCGCGCAGCCCCGCGAGGGCTATTACACGGAAGTGTTGACCTTATTCAGTACGCTCTGGCGTGATCAGCGTTTTCAATTTAAGCGAGATGGTCGAGTACATATCTCTGCGGAGTGCTTGTGATGCGTATTCTTCCTTTGGCACTCGCCATTGCGACCAGCTCAGCGAGTGTCTGGGCACTAGCTGCACCGATAGACACACAGCTCGCCTCAGTGCGGCTCTGGCTAGATAAAAATCGTCTCGATTTAGCCGAAGTGGCCTTAGATAAAGCGCTATTGATTGACCCAAGCAATGCCGCTGCCCTGCTGTTGCGCATTCAAATGGCCTATGGCGCTGGTCAACACACTGAGGCTGAAGCAGCCCTTGCCGTGCTAGCCACGGCACACCCCGATACGTCAGCGCTAGCGCAGGCTCAAGCATATCGTCGCCTAAGCGGAAGTGATGGTCGTGATTTTGCCACCGCCGAGGTGATGGCGCGTACGGGGCGTGGTGAAGCGGCAGTCGCCATGGTAAAACGAATTTTCCCCAAGGGGCCGCCGGGTGGCGACCTATCCCTGCGCTATTATCGACTGCTGGCCACTGTGCCAAGTTATTGGTCAGTCGCCACGGATGGCCTGCGGCACTTAGTTCAGCAAAATCCAAATCAGCAACATTACCGCGATGCCCTCGAGGAGCAGCTCAATAGTGCTGAAGGTGTGCGCCGAGCTCAGGCGACGGCAGAAGTGAAGCGTCGCCATGACCCGTTTGCCATTGCCCGTGAAGCAGCGCTGCGTGACCTAGAAAATGACCAACTTGAGGCGGCCGAAAAAGCCTTGCTCGCGCTGCAGCAGCAGCGAAGCAATGATGAAGCCACGCTCGCGGGCCTCGGTCGACTGCGTATGCGCCAAGGTCGCCACGACGAGGCGGTAACACTATTTTCGCAAGCACTACGAGCCAATAATCCTGACCGTCGCAACGAGCTGCAAAGCCTGAAGCGCACGGCGACATTTTGGGCGAGTCTGGCGCGCGCGCGTGAGCAGCGTGATGCCCAAAATATCACGGCGGCGTTGCAAGCGACCAAGGCCGCCTTGGCGCTGCAGCCCCATCAGGCCGATGCCTTAAACTTACAAGCGCAGCTGCTTGCCGAGCAGGGCCAGAAAGCCTCGGCCGAAGCCGCTTGGCGTGAGGCTTTGCGCTACACCCCAGGCCATGAGGGCAGCCTGAGCAATTACTTGCGCTGGCTCGTAGGCGAGGGTCGAGTTGCCGATGCCAACGCACTGCTTGCGCAGGCGGGTGATAGACCTGAGTTGCGCGAGACGTTGGCGCGCGTAAAAGCTGGCCAATTGCGTGATGAGGCCGATGCCTATGTGACTGCAGGTAACTTGCCGGCGGCTGAGGCGAGCTTGCGTGCTGCACAGCGTGAAGCAGCGAATGACCCGTGGCTGGCGTTTGATTTAGCAAAGGTTTTGCAGCGCCAGCAGCGTAGCAAAGAAGCCGATGTGGTTATGGCGCCATTTGCTCATGCCAAGGACGCCTCATCAGCTTACGCCTATGCCTTATTTGCCAGCTCGCAAGATCGCCTCGATGATGCTGAGGCGGCATTGGCGGCATTACCGACTTCAGAGCGTAATGAGTCCATTGAGCGTTATGCCGCTGAGTTACGTCTGCGCCGCCAGTTGCAAACTCTGGCTGAGGCCACGACATTAAGTACTCGCCAAACGGCCTTCAATGAGGCCGAACATTTAAGCCAAGGCGATCCTGAGGCGAGTGCCGAGATTGCCAAAAATTTGCTGCGTCGACCGCACCCCAAGCTGCCCAATGGCACGGCATGGATGCGAGAGCGCCAAGCAGCGGCGGACCCGCAATCGAGCAATATGGCCTGGCAGTTTGCCTTGGCCGATGTGTTGGTTGTTGGCAATGATCCGGTCGCTGCCAGTGCTGTTTTAGCGCCCTATGGTAAGACGCCGCAGCGCTTGACCAACGCACAGTATGGCCGCTTCAAAAGCCTACAGGTGGACTCGAATATCGGTCGTGGCGAGTTGGCTGAAGCTGTTGGTAATCATGCCAATGCCTACGAGTGGTTTGCTCAGGCGCGTAAGCTGGAAGGCGAGCCAGTAGTCGATGCCAATGCGCTCAGCGTTGAGCCTGAGTTTGCCAAAACTGCCGCCGAGCGAGCCCTCACACGTAATTTAAAACGCCTAGATGGCTATGTGCAAACGGGTCTTATCTATCGGGATAAGGTTGGCACGGATGGCTTGTCGACTACGCACGTGACGGAGATTCCGACTGAGATTTACTGGCCTATTGGTTATCGAGGGCACTTCATTGGTCATATCGATCAGGTCAGCATTGATGCCGGCACATTGCCCTCGAACTTACGTGATCAAGCACAGTTTGGCCAAGTCTTGGCGAAGTCGCCGACAGGCATTACGCCCATAGCTCAGTCGGCCGATGGCGTGGCGCTTGGCGTTGGTTTTGAGACCGATAACTACCGCATCGACGTCGGCACCACGCCCATAGGGTTTGCCGTGACCTCATTGGTGGGCGGGCTACGCTATAGCGATGCGGATGCTACGTATTACAAAAGTTTGGAGCTGTTTCGTCGGCCGGTACAAAGCAGTGTGCTGTCCTATGCCGGTACGCGTGATCCGGTTTCTGGGCGCACATGGGGCGGTGTTGTGCGCAGCGGCGGTAGCTTTCGCTTTAGCCACAGTGTTGATGGTAGAACGCGCGGTATCGGTGGTCGCGCGGCCGTTCTCACCGGGCAGTCGGTGGCAACGAATGAAGAGTTACGCCTAACACTCTCGCAAAGTCAT
>JBDSQT010000039.1:0-11708 GCA_039929665.1 Paraperlucidibaca sp. | reverse complement strand
TGCACTCACTGCCGCCCCACTCTGCGCCTTCGCTGGCGGCTCCGTGGATGTTTTCTACATGGATCAAGATCTTGATCTAGGTTCGCCTGCCAACTTTAACGATGATGGTGATGGCTATGGCTTCCGTGGCTTAGCCGAACTGGGCCATGGTGTAAGCCTGACGGCACTTCATCAAGATGCTGACTTAGACACTCTAGATGCCAACTTAAAAGAAACCCGTATCGGCCTAAGTTACGATCGAGGCATGGATGGATTTGTCATTGGCGGCGGCTTAGAAACAGTCACTATCGATCTTAATGGTGGAGGCCCAGGTACCGCCTTACGCGGATACTCAGCCAATATACATGCCAGTATGTCGCCAATAGACAACACTTCCGTCTATGCGCGCGTAGGCTATACCGATCTAGATGAAGGTGATGGGGTTGAGTATGAGCTTGGTGCGAGCTATGCCTTTACACCTGAAGTGGCTGGCTTTGTTGAATACCGCATGATGAAATTAGACACCGATCTATTTGGTCCAAAAGTCGACCTAGACCTAGACACTCTCCGTGTTGGTGCGCGCTACACCTTCCAATAAGTTTCTGTGGGACATTGAGGGAGGCTAAACACCTCCCTCTTTTTTATGTCCGCGCTATAAGCCTTCGCGCTTAGAGGCCTGCCAAAGCGCCTCCATCTCAGCTAATGACGCCTCGCTCAACTCAACACCTTGCTGGCTCAGCTCACACTCGATAAAGCCAAAACGTCGACGAAACTTAGCTATGCCACCCAGCAATGCCTGCTCGCTATCCACACCCACTTGGCGCGCGAGATTCGTGGTGCAAAATAATATATCGCCGAGCTCATCTTGCAATGCGTCCTGCCCCAAGCCTTGGTCTAACGCCTGCTCAAACTCATCGAGCTCTTCGCGCAGCTTAGCCAACACAGGTCGAGGATCTTGCCAGTCATAACCCACCTCACCGGCGCGCGCTTGCAACTTCTCTGCTCGGCGCAATGGGCTGTGACCCGAGCCAACTTTATCGAGAAATGCCTGTGGCTGTGTTTTGCCTTGCGCGACCTTCAGTGCTTTCTCAATCGCCTTGATGTCATCCCACTGCACGCTCACCTGTTCTGCGCTGAGCTCAAGGCGCGGCAAATCGATACGGCCATCGCGAAATATATGCGGATGGCGGCGAATCAGTTTCGCGCTAATCGCTTCGGCGACATCGGCAAAGCTAAAGCCGCCCTGCTCACTGGCTACTTGCGCCTGAAAAACGACTTGGAGTAATAAGTCGCCCAACTCTTCGCACTGCGCTTGCGTATCGCCGCTGGCAATCGCATCAACGACTTCATAAGCCTCTTCAATCGTGTATGGCGCCAGCGTTTGCGCATCTTGCGCCAAATCCCACGCACAGCCCTGCTCGGGATCGCGTAAGCGCGCCATGATCGCCAAAAGCTGGCTCAGCGCTTGCTCAGGAGCGGATGCAGATCTGCTCATTGTTGCTCCTCAGCAGAACCTGATGGTAAGCGATGCTCGGTAAGCCGGCGCGCCTCAATGACCATTGCCAACTGCTCAATACGCGTGAGCACCCGCGAGAGTTTTGCCAAGCTCGGCACCTCCATGGTCAGACGCAGCGTCGCCGTGGCGTCCTGTTTATCCGACTGGGTTTGCACACCCGTCACATTGACCTGCTCATTGGCCAGCACCGCCGTAACATCGCGCAATAAACCGGTGCGATCCCAAGCGCGTATCAAGATATCCACGGGATAAGACTCCTGCTCACCCACCTGCCATTGCACATCAAGCGTGCGTGCAGGATCCTCTTGCGCCATGCGCTCATAGTCGGCGCAGCCACGAGCATGAATACTGACGCCACGACCCTGCGTAATGAAACCAACAATCGGCTCACCCGGCACCGGCTTGCAACAGCTCGCGACATGACTCAGCAAATTACCCACGCCCTCAATCATGATGCCGGCGCCTTGGCTGTCGCTACGCGGTGCGCGCACTGGAATCACGGGCAATGCCAATTCTTGCTGCGCCACTGCCTGTTCATCGCTTAAGGCATGGGTAATGCGTGCTAAAGCGAGGTCGCCAGCGCCCAATGCGGCAAGTACATCCTCACTGCTGCGCATATTAAAGCGTGGAGCCAAACGGTCGAGCGTACCTTTCGGCATCGCAATACCTAGGCGCGAAAGCTCACGCTCGAGCAAGCCGCGACCCTCCGTGACATTACCTTCACGGGCCTGTTGTTTAAACCACGTACGCACTTTCGCAATCGCACGGCTGGTGGCCAAAAAGCCCTGCGATGGACTCATCCAATCACGGCTCGGGTGACCACCACGATGCGTCATGATGTCGACTTGCTCACCGTTATGTAGCTTGTAGGTCAGCGGCACAATACGGCCATTGACCTTCGCGCCACGGCAACCGTGACCCACTTCCGTGTGGATGTGATAGGCGAAATCTAGCGGCGTGGCACCGGCTTGCAGATCAATCACTTGGCCATCGCGGGTGAACACATAAATGCGCTCATCGTGGATGGCATGATTGATCTGCTCGGCCAATTCCTCTAGCCGCTGATCGCCAATATCATCCTGCCATTCAAGTACTTGGCGCAGCCAAGCGATCTTATTTTCGTAGCGGGCATCGGTGCGTGAGGCCTTGCCTTCTTTATAGGTCCAATGCGCACAGACGCCGAGCTCAGCCTCTTCGTGCATATCAAAGGTGCGAATTTGCACCTCAATGGGCTTACCCGACGGCCCAATGACCGCCGTGTGCAACGAGCGATAGCCATTCTCTTTTGGTGTGGCAATGTAGTCATCGAACTCTCGGGGAATATGCTTCCACAGCGAGTGCACAACGCCTAACGCGGCGTAACAGTCACGCACCTCAGGCAGCAAAATACGAATAGCGCGGACATCAAACAGCTCATGAAAGCCGATGCCCTTGCGCTGCATTTTTCGCCAAATCGAGTAAATGTGCTTGGCTCGACCAGTAACCTCAATCGGCCCCATGCCCATGCGCTCAAGCTGCTCACGCACATTGGCGATGACTTTCGCAATATAGCCATCGCGGTCGAGGCGCTTCTCATCGAGCAAGTTGGCAATTTGCTTGTAGGCCTCGGGCTCGAGATAGCGAAACGATAAGTCTTCTAGCTCCCATTTCACATGGCCAATGCCGAGGCGATGCGCGAGTGGTGCGTAAATGTCGAAAATCTCGCGGGCAACGCGGCGCTTACGTTCGTCGCTAGCATCCTTCAATTCGCGAATAGCAAAGGTTCGCTCCGCGAGCTTAATCAGCGGCACGCGCACATCGTCAATCATCGCGATGAGCATTTTGCGGACATTATCGAGCTGCTGAGCTTCGCTATTGTTATGGCGCGAGTCAGGGTTAATCAGGCGGCTAATAGCGGCCATGCGCATCACGCCATCGATCAAATCGGCGATGTCTGGACCAAACTCTTTGCCGACTTGCGCCAGCTCAATTTTGCCCTCACGCACGGCCCGATACAGTATTGCTGCCATCAACGATTCTTGATCGAGATTGAGCTCGGACAAAATATCGGCCATAGCCAAGCCGGTGAGAAAGCTCGACGTACGCGACGACCAGACGTTATGACGCGCGACCGCTTCACGATCGAGCTGCTCGGCGCGATGACAGGCGCGCAACAGCTCAGCACGGTCGTGCAGTTCAACATGATCCTCAACCCGGTCTAGCCAGGTCTCAAAATCTACCGAGCCATCGGCTAGGGTCGGATAGTCGGCGCGTACTTTAACCATCGGGCGCTCTCTTTTTGCTTCATCAGTAGGCAATGCATCGCTACATTGGCACTGTTATGGGGCGCTTAGCGCCGTTTCTCGAATACCGCAATCGACTCCACATGCGTGGTGTGCGTAAACATGTCCATGATGCCTGCCTTCAGTAACACATAACCGGCCTTGGCTAATTCACCGGCATCGCGCGCGAGTGTCGCGGGGTTACATGACACATAGACGACACGCTGTGGGCTAAGGCGCACGATATGCGGCAAAATCTCCAACGCCCCGCTCCGCGGTGGGTCAATCAAGACTCGATCAAAACCCAGTGCTGCCCACGGCTCACTGGCAATGTCTTGTGTTAAGTCATGCGCATAAAACGAGACATTGTTCAGGCCATTGGCCGTGGCATTTTCTTGGCCACGCAAAACCATCGCCTGCGAACCCTCAACACCCACGACCTCGCGCGCCTTGGTCGCCAATGGCAAGGTGAAGTTACCCAAGCCACAAAACAAATCCAGCACGCGATGCTCTGGCTGAATATCAAGCAATTCCAATGCCAAGGGCAGCATGCGGCGATTGATGTCGGCATTGACCTGCGTGAAGTCATTGGGGTGAAACGCTAGGGTCAGCGGTTTGCCATCGACTTCGAAGTCGGGCAAGGCATAGGCCAATCGGTCGGGGCCATCGAGTGGCCAGACTTTATGCACGGTGTCGTAATTGCCGGGCTGCAAATAGCACTGCCATCCGCGCGCAGCAGAAAAGTCGATTAGCGCTTGGCGGTCGCTTGCGCTCAAATCGATCATATGGCGAAACACCAAGGCGACCGGCGCTACGCCCTCGAGCTCGTCGCCAGCGGCGACTTCAATTTGCGGAATATGGTCACGCGCCTCTAAGCCATTGATGAGTTCGCGAAAGGCCGTGATGCTTAAGCCTAAGCGCGGATCCATGACCACACAGGAGTCGAGCTCGGCCAAAAAGCTGGCTTGGCGTTCACGAAAGCCGACCAATAACTTCTCTTTTTTAATGACATAGCGCACGCCCATACGCGCTTTGCGGCGATACGAGGTGTTGTCACTAACCAGCGGCGGCAGCCACTCCAGCGGCACGATGCCACCAAAGTGCTGCAGATGCTCAGCCAATACTGACTGCTTCAATTTCAGCTGTGCTTCGCGCGACATATGCTGCAGCGAGCAACCACCACAGACACCAAAATGCGCGCAAGGCGCTTCGACACGATCACTTGAGGCGTTAAGCACTTCGATCGCGCGGCCTTCATCAAACTTTTTAAGCACATTGGTGAGCTTTACTTGCACCTGCTCGCCGGGCAACGCGCCATCGACAAAGACTAGTTTGCCATCGCTTTTATGGGCAATGCCGCGGCCATCGTGAGCGAGCTTGGTAACCGTTAGCGACAGTGGTGCTAAGGCGTTTAATTTATTGTGTTTACGCGACATGACAGACTCGACTACGCCTCAGCCATAACAACTGAGGGCGCAAAATTAAAAGGAAGAAATTGGCGCGTTAAGCGGTGGATCGATCAATGGCATGGCGGCAGATGATGTCTGCCATTGATCGAGAAAATCACTCAAGTGCGGCTGACCAGCATTCGCTAACGCATTTTTTACTAGCGTGAATTCCTCACTGAGTTGACTGGCATCTATCTGTCCGCGCATCTGCTGAAAGCGCAGCCACACCAGATACGTATTGAGTACATCGGTTTCACAGTATTGGCGGATTTTGCCCAGCTCACCGGCTAAAAATGTTGGCCAGACTTGGCTGCCATCCATGCCCATTTTGCCGGGAAAGCCGAGTAGTGTCGCGACTTGATCTAGCGGCTGCACAGCGCGTGCTTGATAGCCCGAGAGCACATCCATGACATCCGTGTGGCGTGAGTGAAAGCGCGCCAGATAGTTGTTAAATTTGGCTTCGCGATTATGGTCGCCCTGATCCCAATACAGCGGCGCCGAAATGCCGTGTAAGAGCGCGCGATAATGCAGCACAGGCAAGTCAAAGCCGCTGCCATTCCACGACACCAGTGTGGGATTAAAGCGCTCAAGTCCCTGATAAAAGCGCGAAATCAGATCTGACTCACTCGACGATTCATCGCCCAATGACCAGACTTTCACGCCATCTCGCGAGCGCAACACCGCAGAGATACACACCACACGCTGTAGCGAGTGACGAATAAAGTCAGAACCGCCGGTCTCCTGGCGACGCAGCTTAAATAGCGCTTCAGCGGCGGCGGCATCATCAAGTCCATCAAGGCCATATAAACGCCGACCACCGGCAATATCCGGAACGGTTTCGATGTCGAAAACTAAGGTATTCATGTCGGCTCCGAAAACACGCCAGTCGATAAGTAGCGATCGCCACGATCACAAATAATCGCCACGATGACGGCGTTCTCGACTGCTTTAGACAGCTCCAGAGCCGCCCATACCGAGCCACCAGACGACACGCCGCAGAAAATGCCTTCTTCGCGTGCGAGGCGGCGCATGGTGTCTTCGGCCGCTTGCTGCGGCGTATCCACCACGACGTCAACCCGCTCACGCTCAAAAATCGTTGGCAAATAGGCCTCAGGCCAGCGGCGAATTCCCGGAATTTGCGCACCCTCAATCGGCTGCAAACCAACAATCTGTACGGCCGGATTTTGCTCTTTCAGGTAGCGCGACACACCCATGATGGTGCCTGTGGTGCCCATAGAGCTAATGAAGTGCGTAACGTGCCCCTGAGTCTGCTGCCAAATTTCCGGACCAGTGCCACGGTAGTGCGCCAAGGGATTATCACCATTAGCAAATTGATTCAGCACCACACCCTGGCCTTCAGCCTGCATACGCATGGCGAGATCACGCGCGCCTTCCATACCCTCTTGCGCACTCACCGAAATCAACTCAGCACCATAGGCGGCCATGGCATCACGGCGCTCTTGGCTTTGATTAGCCGGCATGATCAAGCGCATTTTATAGCCCTTGATAGCCGCCGCCATGGCCAAAGCAATGCCGGTATTGCCCGAGGTTGCTTCAATTAGCGTATCGCCAGGATGAATATCGCCTCGACGCTCGGCTTCGACAATCATCATTAAGGCCGGACGATCTTTCACCGAGCCAGCAGGATTATTGCCTTCAAGCTTAACGAGGATGGTGTTGCTGGTCTGGCCGGGCAAGCGTTGCAAACGAACCAATGGCGTATTGCCAACGCAGTCGGCAATGGTGGGATAAATCATGGCGACACTCAGCGATAAAGTGTGCCAATTGTAGAGCTAAAGCCAGTGCTAGGACATAGCACTGGCTTTATGCGCGCCTTAGCGTGGCGCCATACGAATCGCGCCATCAATACGAATGGTCTCGCCATTCATAAAGGCGTTTTCCACCAACTGCATGGCCAACTGCGCATATTCATCGGGGTAGCCCAAGCGCTTGGGGAACTGCGTCATTTCGATCAATGGCAGCTTCACGCTATCGGGCGCGGCATTCATCAGCGGCGTGTTGAAAATACCGGGGGCGATAGTGTTTACGCGCACGCCGACATTGGCCAAGTCACGCGCCAAGGGTAAAGTCATACCGACCACGCCGCCTTTCGATGCCGAATAGGCCACTTGACCAATTTGTCCATCAAACGCAGCGACCGACGCGGTGTTGATAATCACGCCGCGCTCGCCATCGGCATTACCTTCATTTTTCGCCATTTCAGCGGCAGCCAAACGCGTCACGTTGAAGGTGCCAATCAAGTTCACCGTGATCACTTTAGTGAACACGTCTAATGAGTGCGGGCCATTTTTGCCTACCGTGCGCATAGCACTGCCAATGCCGGCACAGTTCACGGCAATATGCACGCCGCCCCAAGCACCGACAACATCCGCCAAACCAGCTTGCACTGAGGCTTCATCAGAGACATTAACGCGGCAAAAGCGCGCGTTAGTACCCAGCTGTGTGGCTGCTGCTGCACCGGCTTCTGCATTTAAATCAAACAAGGCCACACGCGCGCCTTTGGCAATAAATGCCTGCGCGGTGGCAAAACCTAAACCCGATGCACCACCGGTAACGATGGCAACACTATTGGCTAATTGCATAAAACACTCCTGCTTATTGACTACGACTGATCAGTCACCGCGGGCGAGCATAGCACCGCCCAGCGCTGACTCACATATGCCAGCGGCGTTAGATGAGGCCGAGGCCGGAAATTTCCCGCGCTAAGCGTGCGGCGTGGTTATCGGTCATGCCGCCGACAAAATCGAACACGCGCAAGCAACCTTGATACAGCGATAAGCCTGGCGCTAAGGGGGTCTCTAGCAAAGCTAGCTGCATCTGCTGGCGTGGCGTCAGCGCCGCTGGGCCATGAACGCAAAAGGCATGCACCGCAGGCATCAGGGTATCGAGGACAATACCCAAGCACGGGTAGGCCGCGATTTCGGTGACAACTTTGCTGCGATGGCGATAGACCTTGTCGTGCGCGAGCTGCTTGGCGGCCAATAGCGCATCACGAATGCTTGGGCTGGCCATGGCGATTAAGTCTTTGCCTGGCAGCTCGCCATGCATCAGTGCCTCGTGGTGGCGCATAAAGGTGGCGGCTAAATCGGCCACGCAGGCGCCGACCATGGTGCCGCGCAAGGCCGCGGCGTATTGGCGCGGGTCACGAATATGCCACTGTTTATCGGGATGAACGATAGGACCGAGCAAGCTTTCCAGCTCATGTAAATCGAGGATGCCAATCTCTACAGCATCCTCCAGGTCGACAATGGCATAGCAAATATCGTCCGCAGCTTCCATCAAATACGAGAGCGGATGCCGCGCCCACTGTTCATTGGTGCGTTGCAATAAACCCAGCGCCTCAGCCACGGCGCGATAATACGGCAGCTCAGCTTGATAGATATTGAACTTGCCACGCTCGGGATAGCACTGCGCCGTCCACGGGTATTTCACCAACGCGCCCACCGCGGCAGCGCTCAGGCGCATGCCACCTTCATCACGATACATCTCCTGCGAGCAGACCAAGCGCAGGCCTTGGGCATTGCCCTCATAGGTGATGATGTCGTGATGTTCTGCGCTCGATAATGGCGCGAGCAACTCAGCACGCGCCGGGTCGCGAAACCAGTCGCGCAACGCGTATTCGCCGGTATGGCCAAACGGCGGATTGCCCATGTCATGCGCCAGACAGGCGACTTGCACGATGCCGCCGATATCGAAGGGCGTGAAGCCGACTGGCAGCTCGTGGTGGCTCGCTTGCAAACTGGCACCCACGCGATTACCGAGGCTACGGCCAACACTGGCGACCTCGACACTGTGCGTTAAGCGGTTGTGCGTGTGGTCATGTTGCGCGAGCGGATGCACTTGGGTTTTGCGACCCAGGCGACGAAATGCCGTGGAGAACACTACACGGTCATGATCAATGTGAAATTCTGAGCGCAGGCCCGCTAAACCTTGGTCGGTGGCAGCCGCAGGCGCTGCCACGACTTGGCCATGCTTGACTTTAAAGCGTTGCGGCGACAGCAGCTGAGGCCAGTTCATGCGGGGTGATGACATCTCTATGTATCCTCAACAACAATTTTTACATCATCGACAAAAGCCGTCACAAAGGCCAGCGTTGAGCGTGGCATACTCGGCACAATAGACCGGAGATGAATAACGATGCTGGATGCCTTATTTAAGAATAATCTGCGCTGGGCCGATGCCATCAAGGCCAAAGAGCCAGACTTTTTTGAGAAACTCGCTCATCAACAATCGCCGCAGCTATTGTGGATAGGTTGCGCCGATAGCCGCGTGCCCGCCAATGAAATCATGGGGCTGCTACCGGGCGAAGTGTTTGTCCATCGCAATGTCGCGAACTTAGTGATTCACACCGATATGAACTGCTTATCGGTTCTGCAATACGCAGTCGATGTGTTGAAGGTGCGGCATATTTTGGTCACCGGCCACTATGGCTGCGGCGGTGTCAAAGCAGCGCTAGATAATTTAAGTTTTGGTTTGATCGATAACTGGCTGCAGCACATCAAAGACATTCATCGCTACCATGCGCCGCGCTTTGAAGGCTTGAACTATGAGGCCAAGCTAGACTTGCTGTGCGAGCTCAATGTCATCGAGCAAGTCGCCAACGTCGCCAACACCACCATCTTGCAAAATGCCTGGGCGAAAGGCCAAGACGTCTCCGTACATGGCCTTATTTTCAATATTGGCGATGGTATTTTGCACGACCTTGGGGTGCACTGCAGTGCATCGCAGCCCACCCCGTCGTTTTCCAAAGCCGTGCTAACGGCTCAGGGAGCCATTTCGCAAGCGGAATAAGCCACTTCAACACGGCGATTTTGCTGCCAAGCCGACTCGTCATTGCCCATGGCAACAGGCTTCTCTTTACCGAAGCTGACCACATCTAGTTGTGTCGCTTGCGCACCTTGGCTTTGCAAATAGCTAGCCACGGTGTTGCCACGACGCTCGCCGAGCGCCAAGTTATAGTCGTGTGTGCCACGCTCATCGGTATGACCGCCGAGCTGTACATTCACGCCTTGTGCCGACTTCAACACGCCCGCCAGCGCATTTAAGCTCGCTAAGGCATCTGCTGATAATTCGCTGGCATCTGTACCGAAATAGAACACATTTTGGCGCAGAAGCTGGGCGACATCGGGGCTTTGTGCATTGAGCAGGGCTTGCAGCTGCGCCTTGCTGCAACGCGCAATGGCCGCAATACCGGCATTGGCAGCAGTGATATCAACAGCTTCTGGCAAGGTGTCCGAACTCATGTCTGGTGCTACGGGTGGCGGCGTGGGCGCACTACGAAACAGCGCGCAACCTGACAAAGACACGGTGAGAATGCTGGCACTGATGAGTGCGGCGAGATGACGTTTTTGCATAAATGAAACTCCTACTGAGGGTGAAATAAAACATGGGGGTTACGAGAAAAGGCAATCCATGAACTGCGGCTTACTTAGGCGACCACACCGCTTCACGCACGGTGCCCAGCCGCTCTGGCCACTGCCAACGCAATTGGCCATCACGCGAGACAAAGGCGATACGGTCACCGCTCGTCGTGTGCTCGGTATAAGTCAGCAGTAGACCATTGGGCGCAAAGTTCGGCGAGCTAGCCAAGGCTGCCTCGCTCAAAAACCATGGCGCTCGGCCTTGCTCTAGCAACGCTAGACGGTAACGGCCATCGCCGCTGTCGTGAATCGTAGCGATGGTATCGCCTGTGGGATCGAGAGCCGCGCGCGCATTAA
Source organism: Paraperlucidibaca sp. (assembly GCA_039929665.1). GTDB lineage: Bacteria > Pseudomonadota > Gammaproteobacteria > Pseudomonadales > Moraxellaceae > Perlucidibaca. Next base: position 766 of record JBDSQT010000039.1, on the reverse strand, counting down.
AGCGCCCCGAGAAAGAGATACGCTGAGCTTGATTAGAGGCTAAGTCAAGGCGATAGATTTGCGCACGACCACTGCGGTCTGAGGTAAATAGTAACGACTGACCATTAGCACTCCAACGCGGCTCCGTATCAATGGCCGCGTGCTCGGTAACGCGCTGCAAGTCGCCATCACTAAGCCGATACAGGTAAATATCAGTATTCCCCGCCGCCGATAGCGCCATCGCCAAACGCTGGCTATCCGGCGACCAGCTGGGTGCGGCGCTAGTGCCCGTCAATGCGGTCAAGCGCGTGCGCTCACCCGTGCGAATGTCTTGGCTATAGATCGCCGACTGGCCATCCTCAAAACTCACGTAAGCCATTGTCTGGCCGTCGGGTGACCAGTTGGGTGACAAAAGGGGGTTGGCCGATTGCAGCAACGTACGCGCATTAACGCCATCGCTATCGGCGATCATGAGTCGATACTGCGAGCCCGGCAGCACCTGCACATAGGCGATCTGCCGCGATGCTAGACCCGGCACGCCAATTAGTTTCTCGTAAATAGCATCGCTAATATAGTGCGCGACTGCTCGCCAGCGGCCATTACCCGCTTTGAGCTGACCGCTTAACACCACACGCTGCGTAGCCGGCTCGACCACGGCATAGCTAAAGTGAAAGCGCTGTGGCGCAATCTGCTGCACTGAGCCCTGCACAATGTATTGCGGCGAACTTTGCTCAGCGACTTGCTCAATAGGCAGCTCAGTCGCGGCACGCGGTGATTCGGTTCCTGC
>JBDSQT010000038.1:0-5036 GCA_039929665.1 Paraperlucidibaca sp. | reverse complement strand
GTCAGTCGCACAATGTCATGCACCACACCTACACCAATATCAAAGGCGTCGATGACGATGTTGGCTATGGCATTTTGCGTCTGTTCCCTGAGCAACGCTGGAAGCCGCACTACCTATTACAGCCTTTCTACACAGTGATTTTCGCGCTGCTGTTTCAATGGGGGATAGCCATCCAAGAGCTACGCTTAGGCCGCTTGTTTGCTGGCAAAACTTCGAAAGCGCAGTTCAAAAAGGAATGGGCACCGGCAAAGCGCAAGATGCAAAAGCAATTATTGAAAGACTATGTGGTGTTTCCGCTGCTCGCCGGCCCAATGTTTCTATCGGTATTTGCCGGTAACTTTGTCGCCAATGGCATTCGCAATGTCTGGACGTTTATTGTGATTTTTTGCGGCCACTTCACCAAAGATGCGCAGATTTTCCCGAAAAGCGTGCTCAAAGACGAAGGCCGTGGGCACTGGTATTACCGCCAGATTTTGGGCTCGTCGAACCTACGCGGCGGTAAGTTTTTCAATCTGATGACTGGCAACTTAAGCCATCAAATCGAGCACCATTTATTCCCCGATGTACCCGCTCACCGCTACGCTGAGATGGCCGCCGAAGTGAAGGCCACCTGCGAGCGCTTAGGTGTGCCTTACAACGAAGGCAGTTTTGTTAGCCAATTCAGTCAGGTGCTGTGGCGCATTGTGCGGCATGCATTTCCATCGATGCCGCGCCGCGAATTACCCTCAATGGCTACAGCACACTAACTGTGTGCTGGGCGCACCACATCCCCATCCTCTTTAATGAACTCGCTCACCGGCTTGTCGAGTAGTTCCAGCACTCGCTCCGATGGGCGGCACAAGCGGGTGCCGCGCTCGGTGATCACGACAGGTCGATTCATCAAGATCGGATGGGCAACCATCGCATCAATGAGCGCATCGGCGCTTAGTGTGGGGTCGGCTAAGCCTAAGTCCTCATACACATCGCCCTTGCTGCGCAGCAGCTCACGCGCTGATATATCCAAGGCCGTTAACAAACTCACGAATTGCTCACGAGACAGCGGCGTTTTCAGGTACTCAATAATCTGCGGCTCCACGCCCGAGGCACGCATGATGGCCAAGGTATTGCGCGAGGTGCCGCAGTTAGGGTTGTGATAAATCGTTGAGGTCATACGTGCTCCGTGTATAAGTTTATTGCGCCAAAGCCCTATTAGGCACGACTGCCCGCTGAGGTGCATTTAATCATCTCGGGCATGCGCACGACTTAACTCCGCGCCAACTCAATAAACGCGCGCAAATAATCAATCGTCAAATCACCCTCGCGCGCGCCCAAATATATCTGCTTAGCAATGCCATGTTCGCCTAAACGCACTGGCACCACCGCCATACTCTCGGCGTATTCTTGTGCTAACCAACGTGGTAACGCCGCCACACCGCGACCACTCGCCACCATCTGCAACATAATGTCGGTGGTCTCAATGGTTTTATGGCGCTTTGGCATCACGCCCGCCGGCAACATAAACTGGCTATAAATATCCAAGCGCTCGATGGCTACCGGATAAGTAATCAACACCTCATGCGTCAACTGCTCGGGCTTAATAAACGCTTGCGTCGCCAACGCATGACCGCGTGCCACCACCAACACCTGCTCATAATCAAACACCGGCTCAAACTTCAGACCGGGCTTTAATATCGGATCTGGCGTGACCAGTAGATCGATGTCATAGCTAAACAGTGCACCAATACCGCCAAACTGAAACTTCTGCTTCACATCGACATCGACACTAGGCCAACTCGCCAAATACGGCGATACCACCTTCAACAACCACTGATAGCACGGGTGACACTCCATGCCGATACGCAAGGTGCCACGCTCACCCTGAGCAAATTGCCGCATGCGCTCCTCGGCGTGCTCCAACTGCGGTAAAACGCGATTGGCAACACCGAGCAAATAACGCCCCGCTTGCGTCAGTCGCAGGCTACGACCCTCACGCAGCCAGACATCCGTACCTAACTGCGTCTCAAGTTTTTTCATGGTGTGGCTCAAGGCCGACTGCGTCAGACACAAGCTACCAGCAGCCGCCGTCAGCGAGCCTTGTTTCTCTACTTCGCGGATGATGCTTAAGTGGCTGCGCTCAATCATGATTGATTAATTTATCTCATGGATAGGTGAATTATGACCATTTTACTTCATACATCCTGCTGCCTACCATCCTCGACGTCGCTTCATTCATCTGTTTATCGAGAACTTAGTCATGTCGAACGTTAGCACTCACAATCTAGGCTTTCCGCGTATCGGCGCGAAGCGCGAACTAAAATTTGCCCTTGAATCGTATTGGCAAGGTAAGACATCAAAACACCAGCTCACCACCCTCGGTGCCGCGCTGCGCCAGCGCCATTGGGCGCATCAGGCCGCCCTTGATTTTGCACCCGTCGGCGACTTTTCTTTCTATGATCAAATCCTCGACTTAAGCTTTACGCTCGGCAATCTGCCCGAGCGCGTGCAAGGGTTTCATGGCGATACCTTAGATAATTACTTCCGTGTAGCCCGTGGCCGCTCAGCGCAAGGCAGCGAAGAGCACGCCGGTTGCTGCGGCGGAGTGGCAGCGGGCGAGATGACCAAATGGTTTGACACCAACTATCACTACATCGTGCCCGAGTTCACCGCCGCCACCACCTTCTCGCTAGATGCCAGCCGCCTACTCGCGCAAGTGGCAGAGGCGAAAGACCAAGGCATCAGCGCCAAGCCGGTCATTGTTGGCCCCATCACGTATTTGGCTATTGGTAAGGCCAAAGATGACTCCGACAAACTCGCCCTACTCGCGCGCCTCGTACCGGCCTACGCGGAATTGCTCGCCGCCCTAGCCGCCGCCGGAGTGGAATGGCTGCAAATCGATGAACCGATCCTCGTCACTGAGCTCAACAGCGCGTGGCAGGATGCTTTCCGCACGGCCTATGCTGCCTTAAATCAAGCGGCCTTAGAGCAAGCCACCCTAGGCCACAGCCAGGTCAAGCTATTGCTTGCCACTTACTTCGGCCAACTGCAAGCCAACTTAACCCTAGCCTGCGAGCTGCCGGTACAAGGCATCCACCTAGATGCCATTAATGCGCACGATGAAGTCGCCATCTTGATCAAGCAGCTACCTGCCGACCGCATACTTTCGTTGGGCGTTATCAATGGTCGCAATATCTGGAAAACCGACTTAAATGCCGTGCTCGATTGGTTGGAGCCAGTGGCTAAACAGCTCGGCAAGCGCCTATGGATTGCGCCCTCCTGCTCGCTTTTACACGTGCCGGTCGACCTCAGCAGTGAGCTCACACTCGATAGCGAAGTGAAGCCATGGCTGGCCTTTGCCTTGCAAAAGCTCGATGAGCTGCACGTCGTGGCCACCGAACTCAATCATGGCCGTGCGACCGTGGCCGCCGAACTGAGAGCCAACCGCGTCGCCATTGACGCTCGCCGTAACTCACCGCGCGTTAACAATCCCGCCGTGAAAGCGGCGCTAGCAACCATTACGCCGGCGTTAGGTCAGCGCCAAAATGCCTACGCGTTAAGGGCGGCGAAACAGGCCGCTCTGCTGCAACTACCCAAATACCCGACCACGACTATTGGCTCATTCCCGCAAACTGCTGAGATTCGCCAAGCGCGCAGTCAGTTTAAAGCCGGCGAGCTCGACATCGATTCCTACAATGCCGCCATGCAAGCCGAAATCGAGCGCAGCGTGCGCGAGCAAGAGGCGCTAGGTCTGGATGTTTTGGTGCACGGTGAAGCCGAGCGCAACGACATGGTCGAATACTTTGGCGAGCAGCTCGATGGCTATATCTTTAGCCGCTTTGGTTGGGTGCAATCGTATGGCTCGCGCTGCGTAAAGCCGCCGATTTTGTTTGGCGACATCAGCCGACCGAAGGCGATGACTGTGGCGTGGACCAACTTCGCGCAATCGCTAACGAGCAAGCCCATGAAAGGCATGCTGACCGGCCCAGTGACTATTTTAAACTGGTCGTTTGTACGCGATGATCAACCGCGCTCAGTGTCATGCTATCAACTGGCATTGGCCATTCGCGACGAGGTTTTAGACTTAGAGAAGGCCGGTGTGCGGGTGATTCAAATCGATGAAGCCGCGTTGCGTGAAGGTTTGCCACTGCGCAAAAGCCAATGGCAAACCTACTTAGACTGGGCCATCGAATCGTTTCGCATTACCGCCAATGGTGTCGCCGATGACACGCAGATCCACACGCATATGTGCTATTCGGAGTTCAACGACATCATCGCATCGATCGCCGACATGGATGCCGACGTCATCACTATCGAGACTTCGCGCTCAGATATGGAGCTGCTCGACGCCTTCGATCACTTCAACTACCCCAACCAGATCGGCCCTGGCGTCTACGATATTCACTCGCCGAATATCCCGACCGAGGCGCATATGGTGCAGCTGATGAAGAAGGCCGCTGAGCGCATCCCGGCTGAGCGCCTGTGGGTGAACCCAGACTGCGGACTGAAAACGCGGCAATGGCCAGAAGTGCTACCGGCCCTGCGCAATATGGTCGCGGCGGCGAAGACGCTGCGCGCTTAAGTGAGCGAAATTTAATATAGCCGACAAGCTCCGTTAACGCAGTGCCCTATAGGGTATGGCCATAGATATCACTCGCATATCCTTGAAGGCACTGCTGACATGAAGGCATTAACGACACATTCGCGGGCTAAAGTACCCGAAGTCACCCTGCTATTTTGGATTATCAAGATCGCCGCCACCACCCTGGGCGAGACCGCGGGTGATGCGCTGTCGATGTCGCTCAATCTTGGCTATCTGCTCAGCTCGCTGATCTTAGCAGGGCTATTTTTGCTCGCGGTCATGGCACAAATTAGGGCCACACAGTTTCAGCCAACGCTGTACTGGGCCACGATTATTGCCACCACAACCGTTGGTACCACAGTAGCGGATTTTGCCGATCGATCACTGGGCATAGGCTATGCCGGTGGCTCGCTACTGCTCTTGACTCTGCTACTCAGCACACTGTTCGTGTGGCATAAAAGCCTGGGCTCGATTTCCATAC
>JBDSQT010000037.1:0-10350 GCA_039929665.1 Paraperlucidibaca sp. | reverse complement strand
AAACTCATCGGTGTTTACACTAGAGAAGTAATAGTCTTTAGTTGCGTCATAGCCCGCGCCACCACCTAATCTGCCATCGTTATAGAGGCGAGGGTCGAGGCCAGTTGCACCACCGCATGCCGCATGGTCGAGATCCATCAGATGGCCATACTCATGCGCCAAGGTCATGGCATTAAAGTTGATCCAATGACTGCTCAGATAGGGGCTGGTGACGTTGAAATTATCAACCGTGGGAACAGAGCGTGCCAGTGCGGTAGTCCCACCCACATAGGCCAAACCAACGATCTGACCCGTGCTATTTACCGCATTAAAGATCAAGTTGCTCGGCAACATACCGATGCACTTTGGTGCTGAGCGCGCACTCGACTGAGCACCATTCAGCGCTGCACAACGGTCATCGAGCAGGTTTAGTAGATCTTGCATTTGGCCTAATGTGCCAGACAGTAAACCACCGGTGAGATTTAGCAGGCTACCAAGCAGCCCACCAACATCATAGACAGAAGCAATCTGTACATTGACTTGGCTAAGGGGATACATACGCTCAAGCAGGCTCTCGATATCACTTGTGCTGCCGATACCACCGGTGGTGCCGAGCAATTGAATAGGGATGATGCGCACTGTTTCTACTATCGCCGGGGCCACACGAGGGTAGATCACACGGTAAGTCGCATCAGCCTCGGTGGCGCTGCGACCAGCACTATCATCTAACCATAGCGCCACACTCATGCCAGACTTCACTAAATTGGCCGGAATATCGGCGGTAAAGGCGGTGGTCAGTTCCTCGACATTGACACTACTAGGCACGCGTGTTGGCGCACTCATTGGCAAGGTGGTGCAAGTAGCATTGCTGGGGTTATAGACTTTAATACTGCGAACAATAGGCGCTAATGGCGAGTTTGAGGCCAGCACATCAATGCGCATTTTTACCGCTTTTGCACCGGCTAGCCGCGCATCAATGTTTTCACTGTCGAGCTGAACTGTTTGCAACCAGCTAACGCGGCTGATGCGCAAATTATCGTTGCGGCTAGCGCCGAGGTTTTGCGTAAAGCTGCAATCTCCGGAAATCTGCCGCTGGCTAGGGTTATCGCTAGGCGTTGTCACCACCACTGGTGTACTTGAGACCGGAGCGCTGGACGCACTGGAGCCACCCCCGCCGCCACAGGCCGCTAACGCAGCCGACAATGCCAATACGCTGGAGATGCTTGTTATTAGTTTTTTCATGAGCTTGCTCCCAACCTTTTGAATAACTCAACTTTAGGCTGGGCAAGTCGGGGAGACAGTATGCCGCTTGTTAAATATGTTACAGGCGCAAAACTATTTGTTGCGATCCGGTAACTTAGTTTGAGCTCAACAACCGTTGACGTAAGCCAGAGAAACGACGGGCTTGAGTGTCAATTGCTTGACGCCATACCGCCGGTTTCGGGATACATAACTCCACTGCATCACGCGCACGCGTTAACGCGGTATAGATGAGCTCGCGGCTCAGTACGGGGCTATGCATTGTGGGCAACACCACCGCGACTTTAGTGAACTCAGAGCCTTGCGACTTATGCACAGTCATCGCGAACACGGTCTCGCACGTCGGCAAGCGTGAGGGTAATAACCAGCGTATCGCTTGTGCGCTGCCATCCCAAAAGGCGACACGGAGCTCATTACTATCGGGCGCTTGCAAGCAGATGCCAATATCGCCGTTCATGAGGCGCAAGCTGTAATCATTGCGCGTGATCATCACTGGGCGACCAACATACCAGAGGCTGGCGTTGTCGCTGCTATAGGTCTTGCGTAGATAGTGTTCGCAGGCCGCATTGAGTGCGATGACGCCATGACTACCTTCGCGCAATGCGCAGAGCAGGCGAAAGCTATCGAAGCGCTTGAGAATGTGCTCGGCAGCTTCGTTGGACTGCACGCTGGCCCAATAAGCGTCGTAGCCGGCAAATAGTGTCTGGAGGCTATCGACACGACGAACTTCTGGGGCGTAGTCATCCTCATTTGGCGCACTTTGCGCTTGCCCGGTGCGTACCGCTTGGGCCAGCTTACCAATGCCACGCTGGGCATCGAAACGGAAGCTTTGCTGAAGTTGCGCAACATGAGCTGGGGCTTTTTCAGCAGGCAGCGTAGGCGTTAATTCGCCGCTACTCCCGGTGTTTACTACGCTGCACAAATCGGCCAGCACAGCACCCGCCTCCACCGAAGCCAACTGATCTTTATCGCCAAGCAAAATGACTCGTGCTTCAGTCGGCAAAGCCTCCATGAGCGCAGCCATCAAACTCAAGTCAAGCATCGAGGCCTCGTCGACCACCAAAACATCCAGCGCGAGTGGGTTGGTGAGATGGTGGCGATAACGCTGTCCCGTGTCTTGCGACATCACGCCAAGCAGGCGATGCACGGTGCTGACATCCGTTGGAATGCTATCGGCAATGTGCTGGCTGATGGGTAGCTTGGCGACTTGACTGGCAATGGACTCGCTCAAGCGCGCAGCGGCCTTGCCCGTTGGTGCCGCCAAGGCGATACGCAATGGCGGCTTGCCTGCACTCTCGGCAAGGCTTTGCAAAATGGCTAGTACGCGCACCACGGTTGTGGTTTTGCCTGTACCAGGGCCGCCGGTAATCACGCTTAAGCAGCGCTGTGCGGCCAGCCGGCAAGCGGCGCGTTGATCTTGGTTGCTGGCATCACGGGTAAATAACGCATCAATGAGCTGCTCTAGTGCTTGCGCATCGGTGGTCACCGATGTGCTTAGGCGGGCATTGAGGCGCTCGGCGACATCGCATTCTTCGCGCCAAGCGCGCTGCCAATACAGGGCATCGGCATCGAGTACCAAGGGTTTGGGGCTAAGCTCGGCTATTGCGACCGCGCTGGAGTCGGCGATGAGCTGCTGTAACGCATCGACCGAGTAAGCTTTTAGGCAGTTTCTCGCGTCCATGGCGGCATCGCTGTCGAGGCCATAACACGCTGGATTAGCCAGTACATCCGCGAGCTCTAAGCGCACATGACCTTGGCCACTTTGCCGCGCCAACAGCGCCGTGAGCCAGAGCAAAGCCTCTGGTGCATCGGGCGCATGACGGGCTAACCACTGCGCCATAGCGACATCGAAATCATTCAGCCAATGTGTATTTACACAGGCTTGCCATTGCGCAGGGCTAATGGCCTGGGCAAGCGGCAGAAGAGGCGCGAGGTCAAAGGTAAGCTGTGTCATGGCGCCACTCCTTGGGCCAACGACGGCTGTCGATGGGGCGGCGACTCAGCGCCGGCAAACAGGCGATCTAACGCCTCAATAAGCACCATAGGCGGACGTTCAATATGCACGCCACGGCCATTACCATCCCAGCCTCGCAAATAAATATAGACCGCGCCGCCTAAGTGCTGCTCTGGATCGTAGTTGGCTAAACGCGCGCGTAAATGCCGATGCAGGGCGAGTAAATACAGACTGTATTGCATGTCGTAGCGATGTTTGGCGATATCCGCGGCAAGGCGCTCAGGCAGGTAATTATCCGGCTCATCGCCGAGATAGTTCGACTTATAGTCGGCGACAAAATAGCGGCCTTCATGAACAAACACCAAGTCGATGAAGCCTTTAAAGAGGCCATGAATGTGGTTACTTTCCGCCTGTGGGCGCGCACGGGCCGACAGGGTATGGGCGCAGACGAGCGTATCGAGGCGTTCGGTCGATACGTTCTGGCTGGTAAACCAAAACTCCATTTCCACGACAAAGCGTTCGAGCTGCGCGAGGCCAATCGTGGCCAGTAGACGGGCAACAGCTTGCGAGCGGGCATCTAGCGAAGGCGATAGCGTGTGCATGGGTACGCTTAGCCAGCGCCGAATATCGTGCTGCCACTGGGTTTCGGCGTGCTGCCAACCATGGGCTAAGCATTGGCGCGCTAAAGAGTCATCGAGTATCTCTAGGTTTTCTGCGCTGCTGGCAAAGTGCTGCTCAGCAGCGAGCTCAAGAAGACTGTGCCAAAAAGTGCCGACTTCGGGGCCGCGCGGCATCTTCTGTAGCGCGGCTGGACTGGGCACCAGAGCATCCTTACTAACCTCCGGCTCATCCAAATAATTAGCTTCATCAATAGTCTGCGTGGCGGCATGAAAGCGCAGACGGCTATAGCTGGCGATTTGCCAAAATGGCTGCTTCAGTTGCACAAACTCCCGCGCTGGCAACAACAGACGATCCTCAGCTGGAGGCTGCCAGCGTGTCGCCAGCGCGAGCGATTCAGCCACGGTGATGCTATTGAGCCCAGCAAGCTCAGCCACACCCTGTGCCAACACATCGGCCTGCAAAGCTTCATGCCCAGACAGCAGCCACTGCCATGCTGTGTTGTCGGCAATATTCTGACTTTTGCCATGCGCAACCGGCGCCAGCGCCATCCAGAGCAAATGCTTGGGTCGCGTCACGGCGACATAAAATAGTCGCAACTCTTCTGCGAGCTGCTCGTGTCTGGCTAGTGCCTCACTGTCTTTATCAGGCGCTAAATCGATGATTAATTGGCCATTTTTGTGATAGCGCGTGGCAGCACCTCTCGGCGCCACACTGGGCATAGCGGTGAACGGCAGGCACACCAACGGATACTCCAAGCCTTTGGCCTGATGCACGGTGACAATGCGTACGCGTAGCTCATCGCTTTCTAGCCGCACCAAGGCCTCGTCGCCCGCCGCGCCGCCTTGTTGGCTACGATGCTCGGCTAAATAGCGAATCACCGCCTGCTCACCATGCAAGGCATCGGCGGCCTGCTGCAGTAGCTCGGCTAAGTGCAAAATATTGCTCAACGCGCGCTCGCCATTAGCACACTCTGGATGCAGCAAGCGCGCCGGCACTTGGTATTCAAACAGCCAGCGCCGCAACGCCGCCAACACGCCATGACTACGCCATAGCGCTGCAATACGCTGCACGCGCTCGATGTCCTGCTCCCACAACGCCTCATCTTCACGGCGCGCCAAAAGCGCCTGCCAGCTCAAGCCCAGCGGTGCGGTCGCCAAGGCCAAACGCAGGCGTCGTTCATCACTAGGATTCGCCAAGGCATCAAGCCAGCATTGCACCGCTGCCGCCTCATCGCTATCGAACACACTGTCGCGATCGGAGCCGTAGACACAGGGCACATCAACACTCGCCAAGGCCTTGCGCATGGCCTTCGCCTCCATGCCTTTGCGCACCAAGATAGCAATATCGCCGGGGCAAATTGGTCGATGGCCATCGGCTGTTGTAATCGCCATCAGTCCGGCATCGCTGGCACTGAGCCATTCGGCAATACGATTCGCTGCCGCACGCGCCAGCATGTCTCTAGCGACACCAGAACTGTATGTGTCGTTCTCCGACGCCAGATACTCCAGCTGTACACCCTGGCTATCTTTCCAAGCATCTTGCGTGGTCTCGCGGACCTTCAAGCGCGCCTGCTGTTGATGCGCATTGGCCTCAATATAGACCAGCTCATGATCGCCGGCTTGCGCAAAAGCTCCGCCAGCGCGCCGAGAGGCTTGCGCGTAAAGTGCGTTCACACCGTTGATGACAGTGGCGTCCGTACGAAAGTTAGTCGCCAGCGTGTGGATGGGCAAACTGGCTTGCTCACGGGCGGCAAAATAAGTTGGCAAGTCAGCGCCACGAAAACTATAAATAGCTTGCTTGGGATCGCCGATGAGAATCAGCGCCAAGTCGCTTTGTAGACTTTCCTGCGCACGTTCCTGCGCGCCGGCTTGCGCCAGCGCAGCGCCATAAATACGTTGAAAAATACCAAATTGCACCGGGTCGGTATCTTGAAACTCATCGATTAAGGCCACCGGAAAACGCTGGCGCAATGTCGCCGCAAAGGCCTCACCCTGAGGGAGCTCCAGGGCGTCATGTAAGCGGGTGAGCACATCATTAAAACTGAGCTCAGCTTGCTGGCGCATACGCTGATCGAGCTGATGACTGACTTCCTCGCGTAGCGCCGCTAGCAGGTCGACTTTCAGCTCATCGCTGGCCTTAAGCTGCGCAGGTTGATCGGCTAAAAATGCACGAATTTGATCGATTAAAGGATGCCTTGGTGTGATTTTACCCTTGGTGGTTTTGTCTTCTAATTTATTGCGTTCGCCGCCATCAAGGAGTGGCGCAAAGTAGTCATAGATTTTCCAGTCGTGATTAAACTCGCCCTGACCTCGCCAAGCGCGCATTTCATCAGAGAGCTTGTTTATCGAGTTCTCTCTGAACACCCCACCGTTAATCTGCTTTTGCGCACGCGCACTCAGCAATAGCTCAATGACCTCAGCACCCGCCGCTTGCCAAGCTTGCCACAGGGTCTGCGCTTCTTTCGCGCGCTGTGCTAAAGCCGGCGCATGCCGCTCGCGAACTGCTGGCCATGAGCCACCAGACGCACTCGAGGCACCGTGGCAAAGCTGTGCTTGCGGTGTCTCAATCAAGCCCTTGAGCTGCCTATCCAGATGGTCTGGTGTCGCCCAAAACTGACTAATACAGGCTAGAAAATTTGCGGGCTGGCCATAAAACCATTGCCGCCACACATCGCGCACAACCTGCAGGCGTAACGTGTCCATGTCGGTGCGCAGACGCTGTTGAAACAGGCTGCCACTATCGAAGGCATGCTGTTGTAAGACCCGTAAACACCAGGCGTGGATAGTGCCAATCTCCGCCTCATCAAGGGTTTGTTCGGCATCCCGCAAGCGCTGCGCGGCAATGGCGTGATCACTGGTCGAGTAATCCGCGATAAGCTTTTGCAGCGCGACATCCTTACTCTGGCCAGCACTAAATGCCAGTGCCGCCTCGCTCAAGCGTGCGCGAATACGATCACGCAACTCGCCAGCGGCAGCCTCAGTAAAGGTTAAAACCAAGAGCTCAGCGGGGCTATAACTGCGGCCTCGGCAATCGCCTTGGTTCGAGTCATGCCCTAGCACCAAGCGTAAGTACAGCATGGCGATGGTGAAGGTTTTACCCGTGCCGGCACTGGCCTCAATGAGCTGCATACCGCGCAAAGGCAGCGCTAATGAGTCGAGCTCTTGGCGAGCTAATGGCGCGCTCATAGCGCCACCCATTCACGACGCTCAGGGTAGATGTGATAGACCAGCGGCGCGATTAAACTGTCGCGATAGCGCGCAAACTCGCCATTGCTACATAGCGCCATATAGTCCGGCCACAGCGCAGCCATCGGCGGTTTGGTGATAGGCGCAAAGTTTGAATTACCAAAATCACTGCCTTCGTAGGCCTGAAGTGCCGCTAAGTCACATATAACGCTCTGCTCCGTGCCCTTGTTTTTAGCGACAGGCCGAGTCAGATACGCCGCCGCCACGCTCACATCAAACGCCAGCGCATGATTTTGGCCATCGTGCCAAGCCTGCAGCAGATCACGCCAATAGATTTGCGCCTGCTCCAGCGGTATCGGGCCCCACTCAGCGATGCCTTGCGGGCACACCATAGAGACCGCCACTGAGTGCCCAACCAGCGTTAACAATAGCTGCTGCTGCCAAACCGGCCAGAGCTTATCCCAGCGCTTAATGCTGCCATTGTCGTTGAGTAACTTACTCGCCGAAGCCACCCACAATGTCTGCTGGCCTGCATCATTTTCGCGGATGCCATGAATATCGGCATAAACCTCAAACTCGCTACCATCGACTAAAGACTGCTTATAAGCCGCAGCCACCGGCGGCAAGGCGCGCTGGCTGAGCCAGTCGGTACTGAACGCCTGAATGTCTTCCGCCGTACTTTTTAATTGCTGTTGCGCAGGCTCGGCAAAACCAGCCAATGGCCATTCACCACGCCCTACCCGCTCCGCGACTGCCGTAGCCAATGCCTGCTCCGGCAGCTCCTGCTGTACCGAACGCAGCAAGGCCTCGATGGACTTATGCCGCACCAAACTATCCACTGCAAAGGGCTCATGATCGGGGCTAATCACTTCATCTTCAGTAAAAACCACCCCGAGGCGTTGGCGATAAAAATACCGCGCAGGGGAGCGATAAAAGTACATCAACTCGCTCAATGGCAGGCGTGAGTTCAGCTCATCATGGCTAATCGGCTGCTGCTCAGTCGGCGCTACATGATCATTGGCGGCGCGCCACATTGCTGCATAACTTGTCGCCTGCGGGCCCTGAAAGTATCGCGGGCTAAAGGGTTGCAACGCATGCTCGATGGTAATCGCTTGCAGGGCTGCGTCGGCGAACTGCCAGCCACGAAAAAGGTAGTCGCGCAGTTGAGCCACCAGCAAGGACGGCGGTTTCTCGGCATTAGAACGTGCGCTACGGCCAACCCAACTGATCAGCACATGACTGCGGGCAGACAACAAGGCCTCGAGAAAAAGATAGCGATCATCGGCACTGCGCGAGCGATCGCCCGGCCGCGATAGCTTCGGTGCATGCAGTAAATCAAAGTCATTGGGTGCGTGGCGCCGCGGAAACTCATTGTCATTTAAGCCCAGCAAACAGACCACACGAAACGGAATCGCCCGCATCGGCATGAGCGTGGCGACATGGACATTGCCGGTGAGAAAGCGTTGGCTCATGCTGGCGTCATCGAGCCGAGCCAGCCACGCCTCACGCACTACCGCCAGCGGCAACTCAAGGTCTTCAGCGGCGCTGATTTGCATCTCTTCCTGCCATGCCACCAAGGCATTTTGCACACGCTGAATGAGTAGTTTTTCGCGATCATCTTGGCAGTCAAAAAAGTCCGCTAACAGCTGCTGGCAGAGCTGCACCCAATCGCTGCCACTGCGCGCGCTCAGGAGTTTTTCTGACCAGTCACTCAGGCTACTTAACAGTCGCGCCATCGGACCTAAACGCTGCGCCTCGGTAGCGCCGCGACGACCGCTAGGCATCAGCGCATCGAAGGCTTGCGGCTGGCCTGCTTGCTCGCCACTGGCGAAGCCTAGGAGTAGTCGGTCGAGGGCAAATTGCCAGGTGTTTTGCAGCAAATTGGCAGGCACGCCCCAGGCTTCCCGGTGATGGCTATCAAGCCCCCAGCGCGCGCCAGCCACATCAAAATCATCACGCAACTCGGCAATATCATGGGCACTGAGCGCAAAGCGGCGACGCACCGAGGGCACATCCAGTAGATCCCACAGCTCAGTCGCCGTGCAGCGCGACTCGGGCAAGCGCATAAGCCATGCCAAGGCGGTGAGCATGGGCTCGGTACTACTGCTGGGGCGATCGAGCAAGGTGTAGGGTAAATTCGGTGATTGCCGCTCAAATGCGTGAGTGGATGAGCCATCTGAGGCGCTAAACACCGCCTCAATCAGTGCTGCGTATTGGCGAATATCCGGCACCATTACGGCAATATCTTGCGCACGCAACGGCACTGGATCATGGCGATGCGTGTCGAGTAAGGCCAGTAGGTAATCTTTCAGCGCCTCTACTTCGCGCAGGCGACTGTGAGCGACTTGAAAGCTTAGCGATGTATCGTTGTCAGCCAACGCCAAACGCTGCTCGGACTGCTCAGGCAGCGGCGTTAGGTTCAACACCTGCTGCTGAACTTGCGCGAGCAATGAGTCGGCAGGCGCCTCATCAAACACATCGATACGCTGACCAATCGCGGCTACCGTTGAGCGATAGTGTTCGGGCTGATCGAACTGCTCAAGCAAACCAATGTAGTCACGGCCTTGTTGGCCCCAGGCGAGCAAAAGTGGGTTGGCATGTTGTGCGACCTCATGGCTGGCAAGCTCATGCGGCAAGCTGGCCTTACGCAGATGACGACCGCGTGAGGCCGGCTTCAGTAAATCAGCCCAATAGTATTGGCAGGGATTGAGCACCGTGAGCACGACTTGGCAGTGGCGCGCCAAGGCCGCTAGAGCATCAAGATAATGCGTCGGCAGCGTGGAAAACCCCCAGACAATAATCCGGTCTGGCAGGCCTTTCGGGCGGGCATTGCCAGCCAGCGCCGCTATGAAGCGCTCGTGTACAGCGGCACGATGGCTATCATTTGCCGTACCAATTTCGTCGTTAAGTAGACGCCAGAGCTCAGGCTGCCAGCGCTGATGCTCAGCCAACACACGGGCATCATCCGTTGACTCAGCACGCAGGCGCAGACGGTCATCGCCAGCGCGCCAATCCATCAGCCAGTCGCCTCGATAAACTTGGTATTGATCATATAAATCAGCGAGCTGGCAGGCTAATTGCCAGCGCTTTTGGCCTTCTGGATCATCCTTTAAATAGCGCTTTAGCGGCTCAAAATGCCTGCGCTCTACGAGTTCCGGCAATAGGCGTAAGAGTCGCCAGCGCAGCGCCGATTTATCGAATGGCGAATGCTTGGGCACCGCGTCGGCACCCAGTACCACGCGATACATTTGCCAAAAAAAACGCGCGGCAAAATCCGTTTGCACCCCCGCACAAATGCCCAGTCCTGGCACCTCGGCATCGGACTCAGCAGCCATCGCTGCCTTCAGCCAT
>JBDSQT010000036.1:0-5047 GCA_039929665.1 Paraperlucidibaca sp. | reverse complement strand
TCTGTATAAGTCGCGCCCGCGTGCGCTTGGCCACGCATGCGGGCGCGGTTCAGTGCACTGTGTAAGGTCGACAGAAGAGGATCTAGTGCTAATGGTAATGTCGGTAACCACGTGGCACTGATGTGCGCTTGAGCCGAGTAACCTGTTGGCTGTAAGCGTTCGCTAAAGGCTATTTGTAGTCGCTTCGCAATAGCATCGGAGTTGGCATGTGGGCAGTCGAGTAAGATAAAGACAAAGCGTAGGCGATCGTAGCGCACCAAAATATCGCTGCCGCGAAGTTGCGACTTCGCTACCGTGGCCATGGTTTGTGCCAGCGTTCGGCTCTGGCGAATAACGGCCATGTCCTCGCTTACATCGCTATCAGGCTCAATCACGACATAGAGCAATGACACCGGCATATTTTGCCGGTGCGCTAATGGCCAGAGCAGGCGTGCTGCTGCATAGAGCGAGGTGCGCGTGGCAAGTCCGGTTTCTGGGTCATCGTGAGGCGCTAGGTCTGCTGTGGCTCGCAGGTCAATACTGTGATGACGAAATATCATCACTAAACCCATCAGCAAAAGTAAAACTCCGCTGCTGGCCAGTAAAGGCAAAAGAGCTATATCAGGATGGCTCAGCGCTCGCCCGGTTAGCGTGAGCGCTGCCACCGTGAGCAGTCCAAGCGTCAGTTTCGCCAGCGCTTGGGGGCGATGGCGTAGGCTGGCCAGGCCGAAAATAAGTCCGATTAAGAGCAGCGTCGGTGTGCTGGCTAAAGGGTCAAACCATAGCGCTGGCGCTATTATCAGGATGTCTAGGCCGCTGATTAAGGCGCTGATACGGTGTGATGGCCCATGATGCTCCTCTTGATATCCGAGTGCTGCTTGCGCGAGTGCGTAGGCCGCCGGCATAGCGATGAATAACCAATTTGGCGAGGGCAGCAAGCCAGGCAGAAAGCAAGCATACGTTGCTAGCAGTAATGCCATGCCGAAGCGGAGGGCTTGCTGTTCTGGGGTGCAATAAATGCGAGCACTAAGCTCAGGGTCATAGCTGTCTATTGAGGCATCGAGGGCGGTATTTTTAGTCATTGTATTTAGGTTTTTCTAGTGCATTCGATGGAGGATGGCTTATTGGAAGCCGAAGAGAAATTGTACGCCAACCGCTAGCAAGAGCACGCCAAATACGCGTTTTAATTGTGTGGCTGGCAGGCGTTGAGCGGCATGTGCTCCCAAACTCGCAAAAATGAGGCTAGTAATACTTAAGCCGAGCAATGCAGGCCAGAAAATATAGCCGGTACTGCCTGCCGGTAAGCCTGGCTCAGACCATCCGGCCCAGAGGAAGCCAAGGCTGCCGGCGAGCGCGATGGGGAAGCCTCCCGCCGCTGCCGATCCAACCGCGCGCTGCATGCGCATGCCGTGATGTACCAAAAATGGCACGGTTAGGCTGCCGCCGCCAATGCCGAAAATAGCGGATGCAGTGCCGATGACGCTGCCTGCTGCAATGATGCCGGCTTTGCCGGGTAATGGTCGATTTTGAGCCTGCGCTTTGCGGCCGCGGAGCATGTGTTGACCTGTCCATAGCGCAAAAATCGCGATGATGATTTGCAGTGTCCGTGCCGGCAGGGCATGGGCAATTTGTGCGCCAATCCAGGAGCCGATCATCAGGCCGATGGAAAGCTTTGCCATTACAGGCCAGTCGACATTGCCGTGTTGATGATGGGTGCGTACCGAGCTGATCGAGGTCAGCAAAATCGATGCTAGCGATGTGCCCACCGCCATGTGCGTCGTGATCTCAGGGCTGATGCCTTGGAGATGAAAGCTCCAGAGCAGCGCCGGCACGATAATCATGCCGCCACCGATGCCTAATAGCCCTGCCAAGAAGCCTGAAAACACACCAGTAGCGGCATACAGCGCCAGTGCGCTGAACGAGATATCCATGTGGTTTCCTATGCGGCTGGGTGGGCTGATCGTGTCACTGAATTGTCATTTTTTCGTCATCTGGTCGACATGGCCAGGTACGACACTGCGAGCATGAAAACGACCAATAAGAGCCGCCCTATGAATCTTCGCCGTGTTCCTGCATTTAAGTCAGTGCCCATGTCGCTTTTGCGTAGTTTGAGCTTTAAAGCGGCGAAGAAATTAGGCAAAAAAACACGCGCTGCAGCTGCAGCGGAAACGACTCGCCAGAAGCCTATCCTAGAAGCGCGCTTTGCCGATACCCCCAGCGCCTTGCGGGCGGCACAAGTGCTGCGTGCAGAGGTCTTCGGCATGGAGTATGGCGTGGCGTTCGACGGCCTCGATACGGATCGCTACGACTTATTTTGTCGCCACATCACTGTCTATGACATAGCTAATGACTGCTTGGTGGCAACCACTCGCTTACTCAGCCAAGAGCAAGCTCACCTAGCGGGCGGCTTCTATTCGGCTAATGAGTTCGATGTTTCGGCACTCGAAAGCCTGCCTGGCCGCATTCTTGAGATTGGCCGCACCTGTGTACACCCTGATTATCGTACCGGCGGCGCCATCACTGTGCTGTGGTCCTTCATGGCCGACTACTTGATGCGTGAAGGCTTTAGCTATTTGATTGGTTGCGCCAGCATCAGTTTAGCCGACGGTGGTACGACGTTAGCGAGTGTTATGCCGACGCTGCGCGAGAAGCACTTTGTCGCCAATGAGTTACGTGTCAGCCCAACTCGCGAAATCGTGCTGTCTAGTGACTTGGCCGGCAGTGTCAATTTGCCGCCATTACTCAAAGCTTATTTGCGCATGGGCTGCCAAATCGGTGGGGAAGCCTGTTGGGACCCCGAGTTCAATTGCGCCGACGTCTTTATATTATTAGATGTACAAGCGATGGCAGGGCGGTATGCTCAGCGGTTCCTAAAGACCGCCTAAATGTAGGATGCCGTGAGCCGAGTAAGAGCACCCCGAAGTAAACGTGAGCATCCCGCCGTTATGCAAAATCCTGAATTTAGTGTGCATTTGATCTGGCGCATAATGCGTATTGCCGTGCATTTTCTGGTCGGCAGCGTTATCGCTTTTTTCTGCGGCATGTTTTTTACCCAGCCAAAACCATGGCATCGGCCCATCGTGTCCTGGTGGCTGCAAGGCCTTGCTTCGCGACTTAACCTAGAAGTCAGTGTGCATGGTACGCCGGCAGCTGGTGTCAGCTTGTGGGTCAGCAATCATGTGTCATGGATGGATATCCCACTACTTGGTGGTATCGCGCCAGTCGACTTTTTATCTAAAGCTGAAGTGGCCAAATGGCCGCTAATTGGGCACTTGGCGCAAGCGGTTGGCACGTTATTTATTCAGCGTGGGTCCGGTGACTCTGGGCGCGTACAAGAGACCATGAAGTCGACATTACGTGCCGAGCGCAGCGTGTTATTTTTCCCTGAGGGAACGACCACCGATGGCCATCGCGTACAGCGTTTTTTCCCGAAACTGTTTTCCGTGGCCTGCGATACCAATTGCCCTGTCCAGCCTGTCATCATTTGCTACCGTCAGGGCGAAGCGCTGCATCCGCTAGCGCCATTTATTGGTGATGATGACTTGGTTCCACACTTGCTAAATATGTTAGCAGGCGAACGTATTCGTGTTGATGTGCAGTTTCTACCGCTTCAGCCTGTGGGCGACCGCGATGCTCGCGCACTGTCATTGCTTTGCGAGCAGCAAATGGGTGATGCGCTGATTGCTTTGCATGGTGATGCCGATGTGCCAAGTCGCTTAGGTCTCGCGGCTGTACGCAGCGCCTAAGCCTTGGTCTATACTCGGGCTCACCTTTTCTCGGAGCCCGACCATGTCGCTGTCATTAGCCGTTCCATTAATGCTTCCCAATGGCGTCGCACTGCCCAATCGTTTGGCGAAGTCGGCGCTCAGTGAAGCCATGGGCACCATGGATAATCGCGTCACGCCAGCCTTAGTGCGTTTATATCAGCGCTGGTCAGCGGGCGGCACGGGCTTGCTGATGACCGGTAATGTCATGGTTGATCGTCGATTTTTGGGCGAGCCGGGCAACGTAGTTATAGAAGACGAGCGTGACTTGCCCTTACTACAAGAGTGGGCGCAGGCCGGTCGCCACTTCGACACGGCCATTTGGGTGCAGCTCAATCATCCGGGTAAGCAATCGCCGAAAGGCTTAAATCGCGAAAATATCTCGCCTTCGGCGATCCCGTTCACTGCGAGTATGCAAGCGTTTTTTGCTACGCCACGGGAGATGACTGAGGCCGAGATTCTCGACACTATTTCGCGCTTTGCTAACGCGGCGCGCATCGCCCAAAAAGCCGGTTTTGCGGGCGTGCAAATTCATGGCGCGCATGGCTACTTGGTTAGCCAGTTCTTATCGCCGCGCCACAATGTGCGCGAAGATGGCTGGGGCGGTACGCCAGAAAAGCGCCGTCGTTTTGTCCTTGAGCTGTATGCGGCCATACGCGCGGCAGTGGGTGCGGAGTTCCCGATTGGTATCAAGCTCAATTCGGCGGATTTCCAGCGCGGTGGCTTCACCGAAGACGAGTCGCTAGCCACCATCAAGGCCTTGGCCGATGTCGGCATCGACTTGATCGAGATTTCCGGTGGTACCTATGAGGCGCCTGCGATGACTGGCGCTAAATCCTCAACTATTGAGCGTGAGGCGTATTTCTTAAGCTTTGCTGAAACGGTGCGTCAGCACATTAGTACACCATTGATGGTCACCGGTGGCTTTCGTAGTTTAGCGGCGATGCAGTCGGCGCTAAGTTCGGGCGCGCTGGATCTCATCGGTTTGGGTCGCCCCTTGGCCATTGAGCCTGATGCGGCTAACCGTCTGTTGTCCGGCAAAGAAACGCTTCAGCGCGTGAAGCCAATTACCACTGGTATAGGCAAAGTAGACCGCATGGCCATCATGGAAGTGTCGTGGTACACACGCCAGCTGCACCGTATGGGCAAGGGCAAGGATCCTAAGCCCAATGAGTCAGCGCTATGGTCTTTTGCGGCTACCGTAGTCGCGAATGTGCGCGGTACAGCGAAAACGCGGCGCTTGCGAGCGTCTTAAGTTTTGTCGGGCTAGTATCTGGCAGCCAGCGATAGGCTCTGCTATGATT
>JBDSQT010000035.1:0-2886 GCA_039929665.1 Paraperlucidibaca sp. | reverse complement strand
AAAAGCCACGCACCACGGTGGGCTGGAAAGGCTTAATCAACGATCCACGCATGGATGACAGCTTCCGCATCGAGGAAGGCTTACACGTTGGCCGTAAGCTGCTCATTGAGCTCAATGAAATGGGCCTGCCCTGCGCCACCGAAGCGCTAGACCCAATGTCGCCACAGTATTTACACGACCTGATTGCCTGGTCGGCAATTGGCGCGCGCACCACTGAGTCGCAAACCCACCGTGAAATGTCTTCCGGTCTTTCTAGCCCTGTGGGCTTCAAAAACGGTACCGATGGCGGCTTGAAAGTGGCCACCAATGCCCTACTCTCCGTGCGTAACGCTCACAGCTTTCTAGGTATCAATAACGATGGCAAGGTGGCTGTTATCAACACCACCGGCAATCAATACGGCCACGTGGTATTACGCGGCGGCGATGGCAAACCCAACTACGACTCAGTCTCGGTTGCATTGGCTGAGCGTGAGCTGGAAAAAGCTAAAGCACCGATGAACATCATGATTGATGCCTCGCATGCCAACTCCAATAAAGACCCCTCATTGCAACCGCTAGTCATGGACAACGTCGCCAACCAAATCGTCGAAGGCAACACGTCCATTATCGGCATGATGATTGAGTCGCATCTGAAGTTTGGTCGCCAAGACATTCCAAAAGACCTAAGCCAACTGGTCTACGGCCAGTCCGTAACCGACGGCTGCATCGACTGGGAAACCACTGAGCACGCTGTTCGCTCCATGCACGAGAAGCTTAAAGAGACGCTGATTAGCCGCAAACAGGCGAAATAAGCCGGCGCTAAGCCATAAAAAAAGCCCGGTCATCCCGGGCTTTTTTGCAGCTCACGCTTACTTAAAGTAGGCGTTGTCTTTCACTGTGTGGTCAGTCTCGTCAGTGACGCGGTGCAACTCAGGAATCAAGCCTTTCAGCGTGGTTTCCACGCCCTGCTTCAGCGTCATATCAACGGCTGAGCAACCTTGGCAACCACCGCCAAATTTCAATACCGCCACCCAGCCTTCAGGCTCTTCAAAGCAGCCAGTCAAGGTGACATTGCCATTGTGCGCCGCTAAGCCTGGATTCACTTCACTAAACAGCACATGGTTGATGCGCTCTTCCAGTGGACTGTCAACGGAGATATTAGGCACCTTCGAGCGTGGCGCTTTAAAGGTCAGCTGACCACCCATGCGGTCTTTATTGAAATCGATCACGGCATCGACTAAATAGGTCACCGAACGGCCATCGACATAGGCTGGAAAGCCGTCAAAATCGACGCGCACGTCATCAGGTTTCTCTTCACCTTTCGTGCAATACGCCATGCAGCATTCGGCGCGCGGTGTGCCGGGGTTTTCAACAAAAATGCGCACGCCAATACCGTCGCTATTTTGCTTGGCTAAGAGTTCGAGCAAATAGACCTGCGCCGTCGCGGTAATGTCTAAATTCGTGATGGCTTGTGCATCGAGCGTGTCAGATTGGCTTGTACTTGGCTGGCTCATGAAAGCTCCTCTGCGCAGAAGGCAGGCTCTATACGGCAGGCCGCTCAGGCATACCACAACAGCGCTACCAAAAAATGTGGCGCCAAGTATAGCATCTTGCGTGCAACTCATGCCTTCGCACAGTCATTCTGCTAAACTATATATCCATTTTTTTAGATAGATCTTTGCCATGTCTCGCGCTGACCGTCTGATAAGTTTTGAGCAGCAACTCGCCCAACGCATTTTGATTCTCGACGGTGGCATGGGCACCATGATTCAGCAGCGCAGACTCTCCGAAGAGCAGTATCGTGGTGAACGTTTTGCCGATTGGCCACGCGATGTGAAAGGCAATAACGACCTCTTAGTGCTGACACAGCCAGAAATTATTGCTGAGATTCATGCAGCCTATTTAGCCGCTGGCGCAGACATCATTGAAACCAACTCCTTCAATGGCACACAAGTCTCCATGGCCGACTACGGCATGGAGACTTTAGCCAGAGAACTGAACTTTGAAGCCGCAGCATTAGCCCGCCGCGTTGCTGACGAATTTACCGCGCGCGAGCCGCACAAGCCGCGCTATGTCGCTGGTGTTATTGGCCCGACATCGCGCACCTGTTCGATCTCCCCTGATGTCAATAATCCAGCATTTCGAAATGTCAGCTTCGACCTACTCGTCGAGAACTACTTAGAGTCCACGCTAGCATTAATTGACGGTGGCGCTGATCTAATCCTGATTGAAACCGTCTTCGATACACTCAACGCCAAAGCCGCTATTTTTGCCGTGCAGGAAGCGTTTATTCAATCTGGCATCACCTTGCCCATCATGATTTCCGGCACGATTACCGATGCCTCTGTCCGTACCTTGTCAGGCCAAACGGCAGAAGCATTCTGGAACTCGGTGCGTCATGCCAAACCTATTTCTATTGGCTTTAACTGCGCCTTGGGCGGTAAAGAATTACGCCCCTATGTGCAAGAACTAGCACAAAAAGCCGATACGTTTGTTAGCGCCCATCCCAATGCGGGTCTGCCCAACGCCTTTGGCGAATACGATGAAACACCCGAAGAAACCGCGGCGATCATCCAAGAGTTTGCCTCTAGCGGCTTCTTAAATATTGTTGGCGGTTGCTGCGGCACCATGCCGGCGCACATCGCGGCTATTGCTCAAGCCGTGGCTGGCCTCAGCCCACGCGTGGTGCCAGAAGTGCCGCGCGTCTGCCGCCTATCTGGCCTAGAGCCGTTCACCATTACCGATGACAGCTTGTTTGTGAACGTTGGCGAGCGCACCAACATCACTGGTTCAAAAAAGTTCGCGCGCTTAATTCGCGAAGAAAACTACGCCGAAGCCTTAGAGATTGCCCGCCAACAGGTCGATAACGGTGCGCAAATCATCGACATCAACATGGATGAGGGCATG
>JBDSQT010000034.1:0-6219 GCA_039929665.1 Paraperlucidibaca sp. | reverse complement strand
AGGCGGAAGGTGTCGATGTCGCCATACCGCTATTCGAGGAAACCGTTGAATGGTCCGGTGCCATCAACTCGGTCTTACTCGACAGCCCTCGTATGTTCGGCCAGTCAATTCTCTTTCGTGACAAGTCTCTGATGAAGCGTCGTGCACAGCTTGGCGGTATTCGCGTCGGGATTTTCGAGGAAGCGCACGAGAAAGAAGACATCATCCGCTTCATGAAACGCGTCAACCAGACATTACTCAAGCTTGATGGTGATCCGGACGATCCGATTCACGTCAAAGCATTCGACAAAGCCGGTTGCCTAGGCCACCGCATGATTCGCACCATAGCCGAAATTGACGCCATCCCAGCCGAAGAGTATCCCCTGCTGATGGAAAGTCACCTAGATGGCTGGGAGTTTGCTGTTGAGGCCTGGATCCACGACGGGAAAATAAAATTCCTGAATATTTCCGAATACGTCACGCTGGGCTACTCGGTATTTGTCCCCGCTACTGAGCAACTCGAGAGCTGGCGTCCGGCTATTACTAAGCAGATCGAGCTACTAATCAAAACGTTCGACATCAAGTTCGGCTTGATTCATCCCGAGTACTTCGTCACGGCTGATGGCGAAATGTATTTTGGTGAAGTTGCTTATCGTCCGCCGGGCTTCAAAGCCTTTGAGCTGATTGAGAAAGCCTACGGATTCAATGCGTATCAAGCGTCTATGTTGGTGTTCGACCCTAAAAGCACCAAAGAGGAGGTCGATAATTTCTTTCCGCGCGAGGTCGTCGATGCGAAGGGTCATGCAGGGTGCTTTGGTGTGTACCCACGGCGTCGTGTGGTGAGCAAGCTGGAAATGCCTAAGGAAACGATTGATCACCCTTACTTCGAGTCTCATGAGTTGGTCGCACCAGCAGAAGAGACAGTTCCTGATCGGGCAGCCTTTGGTACTCATTGGGGCCTCATCTTCTTCTTTGGTGATGACCCCATCAAGATGCGTGATCTGCTGAAAGCCCAGGAAGAGCTGGACTTTTTTGTTTAGCGGTTAGGCTCCGCGTGCCTAGTTTCCCCGCGGGAAGCTAGGCCAGTCTGAGCAGACCGACTACTGCGTGTGTGCCCGTAGTAGTATGGTTTTCATAATTATCTGAAATTACGTATTTATGATGCTTGAAAATGAAAAGTTGATGACATTACTCGATAAATTAGATGATGCAGCACGATCATTGGCAATAGCTCAACCTGCTGATAAATATGCCGAAATAGGGCGAATTTTAGACACTGCCCGATACATTATGCTCGAAGATGGTGGCTTGGCGGCACTTGAGAGTCGCTCCCAAGTGTTGGATGAGGCCGGGGTGTACGAAGGTACAGACTGGGCTGTACCCCACATGCTGATTCCAACGCTAACACCCTATGCTTTATCTAGCGCAGAGGCCGCTACGGTCACTGTGGAGTGCTTAAGCGAATTGCGCATGCTTGCGGTTGCACGGGGAGATTACAAGCACGCAAGCCTCTCTGCCGAGCAGGCTCATCACTTTTTAAGACAGTCTATTGCGCTGAACCTTGAGTTACTTTTCTCTTCAGCGTCAGAGGCCGAGCGGGTCAAGCAAGGGCAGTTGGCCATGGTGCCGCGAGCGCTCATGCAACACCTTGCTCAGCGGATAGGCTTCGAACACATTATTGACCAGTTGATCGATGAAATTTGGCGCCTCTTGCGCCAACGCCCCATTCAAATCAATCCAGTCAAAAGCATGATCACTCAAATAGCCATTTGTCATACGAGTGAGGGGATAGATTTAGGCTCCAGTGGCCTGGGTGCGGCAAGGCTGGTGAGCAGTCTTTACGGGCCGACCCACGAGAGCGCAGGCGATCCTGGCGTTGTCGATTATCAGCAGCGCTTGGCAAGCTTGGACGAAAACGCCCTGCAAGCGGAGGCCTTGGGATTTTCCAGAGCGATGCACGATACGGGTTTAGTGTCGCCTTACCATGCGAGCTTTCTGCGTTTTATATTGGATGGTAATGATCATTTACTGATCGATGCGCTTGGCCTTTCAGGCACGGGGCGCGATGGTCTGGTGTGTTATCGAGACCTGATTAAATCCCTGATTACGGAGTGTGTTTACCCTTCCACAGCGCAAGCCGTGTTCGGTATAGCGATGTTGCTTGAGCGCGGTATTTTATATCAGCAGGGGGTAGCGCAATCACTCTGGCGGCAGATTAACCTAACCCTATCCGATTGGGCCGTGGCCCGATTACAGTTTATGTGTGACAGCACCATAACCCCTCGCACGCGTCTTTTGGAGGGGGTGGTCTGCATGCTGGGATCACCACTGGGCATTGGGCAAGGCAACAACCCCACCTGCCAATCGGCAAGGGCGCTGTCCATTTGGGCGACCAGCGATCCTACTTACTTGCTGCAAATGATTACGTCTATTGCGCGTGATAATGACCTGACTATGCATTTTGAGGGTCAGGAGATATCGTCTAGAAAGTGTCTAGATGCGTCGATTACTCCTTTGCCCTTTGATCTTGATCCCGTGTCGATGCTGCTGGTTCCTCATTTGGATGCGAGCTATTTAGAAATGGGCCGCCTGTGCCTAGGGCGTGAGGGTGATCCTCACCGCTGGATTAACCCCGAATTTCATGGCTGGTGGGTTGGTCGCGGGTTTTGCATTAATGTAGACGTGGCCACCGGTCAACTGATCGACTTGGAAGTATTCATCCGTAATTTTCACGCGCATTACCATCCGTTCTATAACGGTAACCAACCACTGATTCACCCTCAACCAGCGGGCATTGCTATCACCGATAGTGCGGCGCGGTTTATTGGGTGGCACGCTATTGCGATCATGCGAGTGGCTCTGGATCAAAATTCAGAAATGCGTGTTTATTTTTTCAACCCCAACAATGACAGCGGTCAAAACTGGGGTAACGACGTCATCGTTAGCACGGCTGGTCATGGCGAGCGTTTTGGCGAGGCCTCATTGCCTTTTGAGCTGTTTACTTCTCGCTTATATATCTTTCACTACGACACTCTGGATTACGGCGAGCCTGAAAAAGTTCCTGTCGCATCTTTCCAAAATGTGAAATCACTTATTGAGTCGAGTTGGGGAGTTAATCGAATGCCTGCCGCGCAACTTCAGGTATGAAAACTCGATTAATGACATTCATTATGTTCAGCACTACGCTTTGCAGTCCAGTTTCTGCATGGAGCAGCGCTTCTGGGCTATGGAAAGTCTCCACGAGCTAACCATGTTTAAGCGACTACGAAATTGGTTCGAAAACCGGCGCATTAAAACAATGGGCTTTACGGCAGAGCAGTGGGAGCTCGCTGTTGCGGACTGGCCTGTGATGAAGCGCTACCAAGGTGCCGAGCGTGATGCGCTGCGCGACATGACGTTTCGTTTTCTGGTGCGTAAACACTTTGTATCGGGTGGTGACTTCCAGTTTACCAATGCAATGTGTCTAAAAATCGCCACGATGGCTTGCGTGCCTATTCTGCACCTTGGGCTAGATTGGTATGACAGCTGGTACACACTCATTCTTTATGAGGGTGATTTTATTCCTAATCGCCCTTATCGCAGTGACGACGGGGTTGTTCATGCCAAAGGTCCCGGCTTAAGTGGCGAAGCATGGCTTCGAGGCCCGGTGATTTTGTCGTGGAAGTCCGCCTGTGAAACGGGCGCTCATGCCCGTCACTCTAAGGCCAGCAACTTGGTGATTCATGAGTTGGCGCACAAGCTCGACATGTTACGCGATGGCGCTAACGGCGCACCGCCCATGCATCCGAGTATGCGCTCAGGTGAGTGGCACGATATTTTCACTGCCGCATGGGATCGATTACAGGCTGATTTGCTGCGACAGCGGCCATTGCCTGTTGATGATTATGCCTTGACCAGTCCGGCTGAGTTCTTCGCCGTATGCAGCGAGACGTTTTTTGAAGACCCACAAAGCATTCAAGAGCACATGCCAAATGTGTATCGGTTGCTGTGTCAGTTCTATCGTCAGCAACCCGTACCGATGGCCCCAAAACCCTAGGTAAAAGGAACTCTAGTGAAATGGGTCCGTATCACTAGCGCGAGAAGGGTGGCTAGAGAGCTCATCATTCGTCAATAAAATCAAGAGTTAGTGATGAAGTAGCTAGTCAATGATCAGGGTTTGTATGCGCGCGAGCCTTGCGCTTTATTGGCATGCTGAGAGTAGATAGTTTGAGGTATCAGCCATGCACATGACGCTTTACTACGATGGTCACTGCCCGCTATGCATGGCAGAGATCGATTTTTTGCAGCAACGCAATGGCGCCGGCTTGCTGAGCTTTGTCGATGTCTGTGAGCCGAGCTTTTCGAGTGCAGAAATCGGTGTCAGTAGCTGCCAAGCTTTGCTCGACAATATGCACGCTAAGCTGGCCGATGGCACACTGCTTATCGGCGCCGATGTCTTTGCTGCGGCGTATGCGCGGGCGCAATTGCCGACGCTGGCCTGGCTATTTTCGCGGCCTTGGTTAATGCCGATTTGGCGTATGGGCTATCGCGTATTTGCGCGTCATAGAGCGCGTATTTCACGCGGCATTGGTCCTGTATTACTGGCTTGGGTGACACGGAGAAAAGTATGTTAATCACGGTATTACCGCTGGCCGGTACGCTACCGTTTATTGGCGCTGTGGTGTGTATGGCAATGGGCATTGATGCCGTACCACCGGGGTTTCGCATCGATGTCATGCTCACGGTTTATGCGCTAGTCATTACCGGATTTATGGCGGGTGCGCATTGGGGGCAAGCGGTGGGCCTGCAGGCGAAAACCCCAGGACGTGGACTGCCGACGGCGCTGCTCTGGCTTAGCAATGGCATGGCGCTGGCTATTATCAGTGCCGCTATCGTGTTGTCGATGCATCTACTTTGGCTGGCCTTGGCGATGTACTTTAGCCTCTTGCTGCTTATTGACTTAGGCCTTTATCGTCGCGGCGCTATTCAGCTGGCTTATTGGCGTATGCGTCAGCTTGTAACGGCTGTGGTGGTGGCGTGTTTATTTGCCGCGAGCGCTATGCGGCACATTAGCTGAGGCCAATCACAAGATTGTTCAGCGCTGCTGCAAGATCTTGCCCACCACCGTGCTGCCGACGATAAAAGGCTTGCCGGCGAGCGATACCAAATCGCCATTACGCGGCACAATGCCATCGAGTCCTAGCGAGCGACCAACTTGCAAATGCGCCTCTTGATGGCGCTGCTCGCCATGCACGGGCAGCAAATAGCGCGGCTTTAACCAGCCATAGAGCGTGGTCAAATCGTCCACGGGCGGATGGCCAGAGGCGTGCAGGGCATCATCATCGATAATCTCCACGCCTAAGGTTCGCAGGCGCTGGCACAGTTGCTCTAGTGCCAGTTCATGACCCGGTATTACGCGGGATGAAAACAGCACGGTGTCGCCGGCCTCTAAGCCAAAGGCTGGGTGTTTATCGAGACTCAAACGCACCAGCGCTGAGCCCGGCTCGGCTTGGCTGCCGGTGGCAATCCAGCATTGCTGCTCGCGTGGTAAAAAGCCCAACTCCCAGTTTGGCAGCAGCCGTGTGTCTGTGTCTAAATAGCCGCTGGCACGACTCGCACCCACGTGTGTGTCAATGCTGCGACCGAGCACGCCACTAAAGCGACCCATGCGCTCTGCGGCTGCGACGATGCTGTGCACGCGCGCGATATTGCTGGCAAAGCACACCACCACTAACCGTCCGCTTGTGGTTTTCATGGCCTTTGCCAAATTCTGTGCAACCGTTTGTTCTGAACGACTGGCGCCGGACACTGTGGCATTTGTGGAGTCACCAATAACCACATCGACACCGGCACGCCCGAGCTGCTGTAAAGCTGCCTGCGCGGTTAATGGGCCGACTACTGGCTGCGCATCGAGCTTCCAATCGCCGCTGTGGTAAAGCCGCTTACCTGCGACTTCAAGGCAAATCGCCTGCGCTTCAGGGATGGAGTGGGTGACTGGTAGCCATTGCGCGCTAAACGGGCCAATACTGACGGTTTGCATGGGTTTGACGATGATCTGCCGTGGGCCATTTTCATGTGGATTGAGCTTGGCGCTAATCAGTCGATGCGTATGCGCGGTGGCGTAAATAGGGCATTTGAGCTTGCGCCATAGAGCAGGAATAGCACCGATATGGTCTTCATGACCGTGAGTGATGAGCAGCGCTTCGATGCGAATATCGAGCTTGTCTAAGGCCGCAAGGCTGGGCACTGAGACTTCGGTAA
>JBDSQT010000033.1:0-2701 GCA_039929665.1 Paraperlucidibaca sp. | reverse complement strand
GAGTTTAGGAAGCAACAGCACCATGGCTAGAATGCCGGCCACACAGAGCGATAAAAAGGTCACGGAAACAGCGGTAACGCGACGCCAGCCAAAGCGCATCAAGCGCTCAACCAAGGGGTTACCCAAGTAGGCGAATAAAGCCCCTACCAAAAATGGCATGAGGATAGGCTGCAAGGCATATATCAACCCGGCAAAGGCCAGAACTCCTGCCACAATCATCCAGCGCACACGATTCTCCATGCCACACCTCTGTTTCACAAGCGCATAGGCTACCACTAAATGCGGGTCGCTAAAGCATCACCAAGGTGTCACTCAGCGATGACGAGCCCCCCGCCTTGCTGATAGAATGCGCGCCAATTAAACCCCAACCGTCGAGCCTTGCCATGACCGATTCCAAGCCTTCCCTCAGCTACAAAGACGCTGGCGTTGATATTGAAGCCGGCGATCTCTTAGTTGAGCGCATTAAAGGCGTGGCCAAACGCAGCCGACGCCCCGAGGTATTGGGCGGTCTGGGTGGTTTTGGCGCACTTTGCGAGATCCCTGCAGGCTACAAGCAGCCCATTTTAGTGTCCGGCACCGATGGCGTCGGCACCAAACTGCGCCTAGCTTTGCAGCTCAATCGTCACGAGCACATCGGCATCGACTTAGTCGCCATGTGCGTCAATGACCTCGTGGTCTGTGGCGCTGAGTCACTATTTTTCTTGGACTACTACGCTACCGGTCATCTCAATATTGAGACCGCTGCGACGGTTGTCACCGGCATTGGCGAAGGCTGCATACAAGCCGGCTGCGCGCTCGTCGGTGGCGAAACTGCCGAAATGCCCGGCATGTATGAAGGCGATGACTATGATCTCGCCGGCTTTGCCGTGGGCGTGGTGGAAAAAGCCGACATCATTGATGGCAAAAAAGTCAGCGCGGGCGATGTGCTGATTGGTGTCGCCTCTAGCGGCGCACACTCCAATGGCTATTCGCTGCTGCGTAAAATTTTAGACGTCGCCAACGCCGACTTAAACAGCGAGCTCGATGGCCGCAGCCTCGCCGATGTGGTGATGACGCCAACGCGCATCTATGTGAAATCGATGTTGGCACTGGTGAAAGCGCTGCCGGTGCACGCCATGGCGCACATCACTGGCGGTGGCCTGCCGGGCAACTTGCCGCGCGTGTTGCCCGAAGGCTGCGATGCCATTGTCGATGAATCATCGTGGAGCTGGCCGCCGTTGTTCCAATGGCTGCAAGCCGAAGGCAACGTCGAACGCTTCGAGATGTATCGCACCTTTAACTGCGGCGTCGGCATGGTCGTCGTGGTGCCTGCAGAGCATGCCGATGCCGCCATCGCGCAGCTTGAAAGCACCGGCGAGAAAGCCTGGAAGCTCGGCCAAATAGCAACATCCACGCACAGCGAACCTACTGTGGTGTTTGCCTAAGTCGTGAGCTATCGCGTCGTTGTTTTAGTCTCGGGCAGCGGCTCCAATTTGCAGGCGCTACTCGATGCCTGCGGACAAGGTGCAGCTACGCCAACGATAGATGCCACTATCGTTGGCGTGTTGAGCAACCGCGATGAGGCGCTAGCACTGGCTCGCGCGGCTCGTGCTGGCGTGGCCACGGCCGTCGTGAAGCATCGTGACTTTAACGAGCGCGCAGACTTCGATGCCGCAATGATCAAACCCATCGACGCGTGGGCACCCGACATGGTGGTGCTGGCCGGCTTTATGCGTATCCTCACCGCCGATTTTGTCAGCCATTACAGCGGCCGACTGATCAATATTCATCCCTCATTGCTGCCTAAATATAAAGGCCTCAATACGCACCAACGCGCGCTTGAGGCCGGTGATGCAGAACATGGCTGCTCCGTGCACTTTGTCACGCCCGAACTCGATGGCGGCCCTGTCATCGCCAAACAGCGTGTCAGCGTTGATCAGCATGACAGCGTCGAGTCGCTTGCCCAGCGTGTGCATCAAGCTGAGCACCGGCTTTATCCACGCGTGTTAGGCTGGCTCGCCAGTAGTCGCTTACGCTGGCTCGATGGTCACCTGCAATTCGACGGTGCTCCGCTGCGCCAGCCACTAGACGCGCCACGCCCTTAATTAGTCACAAAAATAAGCCACGAGCAGACCTATGCGAATCCACCCCCGCCTGAGATTGGCGATTAATGTCCTTGTCGGCATTTTACTAGGCTTACTCTTTAGCCAACTTCTTAGCGCCTGCAGTGATGAGCCAGTCAGCTATCCACCACCCAGCGCTGGCATTGCTGGCGAAGCGCCTACTGAGCCCGAGCCCAGCACAATCATCAGCCTTGCAGCGGCCAAAAAGCTCAGCGCCACTCACCCGAGCAAAGCCATAGAACCGGTAACGACCACGCACGAGCCTCCCGCAAAAGCGGCTGCCGAGCCTGTGGCTATGCCATTGCCGCAAACCAGCGAGCGCTATCACTTAAGCTGGGATGGCAAACTTGAAGGCGACGCTACCCGCAGCCTAAGCTGCAAAGCCCTGCAATGCCGTTATGAAACCCATGCTCGTGTCATCGGTCTGGCGTCACTGAGTGAGGTCAGTGACTTCCAGTGGACGAAAGGACAGGTGGAGTTTGAGAGCTACCAGCGCACGCTGCAGCTACTGTTCAAGCAAATTGTTCGAATTGAAAAACAGGCCGATGGCAGTATCCGCTCTGAGCGCCGCAACAAGGTCTACCAGTACGCAGGCAAAC
>JBDSQT010000032.1:0-19666 GCA_039929665.1 Paraperlucidibaca sp. | reverse complement strand
AGTGGTCGCCACCGCGGCCTTTGGCAATATCGTGAAACAGGCCGGCCAAATACAGCAGTTCAATTTTCGGCAAATTATTGGCGACTTGTGCCACGACAGGGAAGCGTTCTTCCATTTCGGCATAGCGAAAACGCCGCATGTTTTTCAGCACTAAGAGCGTGTGCGCATCGACGGTGTAGATATGAAACAAATCGTATTGCATCTTGCCGATGATCGCGCCAAAGGCCGGGATATAGAGCCCCAGCACGCCATAGCGCTTCATTTTCCGCAGCGATGAAAAGAGCGCGGTTCGGCAGCGCATCAGCTCCATAAACAATGACTTATTGCGAATGTCATTGCGGAACTTATCGTCGATCAAGGGCAGGTGCTGCATGATCAGGCGGATGGTGCTGGCGCGCACTTTATGCACTTCTGGGCGCTCGCCGAGCAGGACGAAAACTTCTAGTAAGGCCGATGGTGTGCGGCGAAAAACATCCTCACTGGTGACCTGAATAGCCCCGTCGCGAATCTGAAAGCGATTATTGATGGGGATGATTTCATCGTCTTCGGCATGGCCTAAGATCGCTTCTTCAAAATACTGTAAGAGCAATTCGTTGAGCATAGAGATGCGTGTTGCCGCACGATAATAGTCCTGCATGAGCTGCTCAACGCCGCGGTTTGCCACGGTGTCGGTGTAGCCAAAAAGCTCGGCGATACGGCGTTGATAGTCAAATAAAACGCGCGTTTCATTGCGATTACTGACTTTGTTTAGAGCAAAGCGAAAGCGCCAGAGCACGCATTGGCAGCTATCGATCTCATCAAACTCAGCCTCAGTTAAGAAGCCGTGAGCAATAAGGCCGCGCAAGGTATCGGCACCAAAGTGGCGTTTCGCAACCCAGCCGATAGTTTGAATATCACGCAGACCGCCCGGCGCATTTTTTATGTCAGGCTCGAGATTGTATTCAGTGTTGTTGTGCTTAGCATGGCGGGCACTTTGCTCATCGCGCTTGGCGATAAAAAACGCCTTGCCTGGCCATAGTTGATCGGGGCCGGTGACGCGCAACATGTCATCACGCAGCGCGGCATCGCCAACTAAGGTCCGCGACTCCATGAGGTTGGTGGCAATGGTGATGTCGTCGGTAGCGAGGCGCACGCAGTCAGTCAGTGAGCGCACGCTGGAGCCGACGTCGAGACCTAAATCCCATAAATACGTAATAAAAGCGCTGACGCGCACTTGCAGCGACTCATCGAGGTTGTCTTCGCGATGCAAGACCAGCACATCAACATCGGACTGCGGGTGTAGTTCGGCGCGGCCATAACCACCAACGGCTAACAGGCTTAACTCATGGGCTTGATCAAGCCCTAAGCTTAACCAGGCATCACGCAGGACCTCATCAATAGCAGCGGCCCATTCGCGCACCAGTAGGCGGACATCACGACCCTGATCAAAGCGCTCAAACAATTGCGCGAGCGCGGCTTTTAATTGCGCCTTGTCATTGACGGGGCTAAGGGGGTTGGTGGCATTGCCCACCGAGGCGGTGCTCATGCGGCGGTCTCGACGAGAAAACTTAAGTCTTCATCGGGGCGTGCGGTGAGTACTTCCACACCGGTTTCAGTCACCAGTAGGGTGTGTTCCCATTGCGCCGATAATTTATGATCTTTAGTCACCACCGTCCAGCCATCGGGCAGCAGTTTGGTGTGATGCGTGCCGGCATTAATCATCGGCTCGATGGTAAAGGTCATGCCCGCTTGCAGCGCCATGCCGGTGTCGGGCTTGCCGTAATGCAGAATCTGCGGCTCTTCGTGAAACACCGCGCCGATGCCGTGGCCGCAGTATTCACGCACCACTGAGAAGCGCTGGCCTTGTGCATGTTGTTGGATGACATGGCCAATATCGCCTAGTGTGCAGCCGGGCTTGACTAGCGCAAGGGCCTTATACAGGCATTCTTGCGTAACCTTCACCAAGCGTTGCGCCAGTACCGAGCTGCTGCCAACAAAAAACATTTTGCTGGTATCGCCGTGATAACCATCTTTAATGACGGTGACATCGATATTAATGATGTCGCCATCTTTCAGGACTTTTTTGTCGGCCGGGATGCCATGGCAAATGACGTGATTGACCGAGGTGCAAATGCTTTTCGGAAAGCCGCGATAGTTCAGCGGCGCCGGCGTGGCCTCTTGCACATTGACGATATAGTCATGGCAGATTTGATTAAGTTCATCGGTGCTCACGCCGGGCTTCACGAACGGGCCAATCATGGTCAGCACTTCAGCAGCTAAGCGTCCGGCGATACGCATTTTGGCAATTTCGTCGGCAGTTTTAATCAGCGTGGTCATAGTCTTTCCGATTGCGCCCAGCGAAATATCGCGTGGTCAGTTGAGAGCGAGAGGCGCCTATGGTATAAAGCGCGCCGCTTTTGGGCAAATTGCACAGGTTGTTGCTGTAGACCGCATAGGGTACAGCCCCAGCGCAAAATGGTTAAGAGCGAAATCCAAATAAGCACATCGGCCGACACAGCTACCGGGTGCCCACTGAGAAAAGTGGGTCGGTAATCTGGGGTCGATGGAAGTTTTAAAACCCAACGGAGTAACACCTCATGGCACAAGTTTCCATGCGCGAACTGCTACAAGCAGGCGCCCACTTTGGTCACCAGACGCGTTTCTGGAATCCCAAAATGGCACCGTACATCTTCGGTGCTCGTAACAAAATTCACATCATCAACTTAGAACACACCGTTCCTGCGCTCAATGACGCACTGAATTTCGTCAACCGTTTGGCCAGCCAGAAAAACAAAATCTTGTTTGTCGGCACCAAGCGCGCTGCGGCACCTATCATCGCTGAACAAGCTACTCGCGCTGGCATGCCCTACGTCAATCACCGCTGGTTAGGCGGCATGTTGACCAACTGGAAAACCATTCGTCAGTCCATCAAGCGTCTGAAAGACATCGAAGCCCAATTGGCCGATGGCACTATCGACAAGCTGACCAAGCGTGAAGCGCTAGAACGCACACGCGAAATGGTCAAGCTGGAAAAATCACTCGGTGGTATTAAGGACATGGGCGGCTTGCCCGATGCCATGTTTGTCATCGACGTTGATCACGAAACCACCGCGATTGCTGAAGCCCGCAAGCTTGGCATTCCCGTCATTGGCGTGGTCGACACCAACTCCAATCCAATCGGTATTGACTACGTCATTCCCGGTAACGACGACGCCATCCGCGCTATCACGCTGTATGTCAGCTCCATGGCCGATGCCATCATTGAAGGCCGTGATTATGCGACCACTCAAGGTGGCGGTCGTGAAGCCGATGGCTTCGTTGAAGTCGCCGCTGCTGAGTAATTGTTTGACGAATTAAGGGGATAAACCATGGCAGAAGTTACCGCCAGCCTGGTAAAAGAACTACGTGAGCGTACGGGTCTTGGCATGATGGAGTGCAAAAAAGCACTGCAAGAAGCTGATGCCGACGTCGAATTGGCTATTGATAACCTGCGTAAATCAGGTCAGGCCAAAGCCGCTAAGAAAGCCGGCAATATCGCTGCTGAAGGTGCCATTATTTTGGCCGCCGACGGCAACACCGCTATCGCTCTGGAAGTGAATTGCCAGACCGATTTCGTGGCTCGCGATATCAACTTCACCGCATTTGCCAATAAAGTAGCTGGTATTGCGCTGGCCGCTCGTGAAACCAATGCGGAGAAAATCGCAGCATTGGATTACGACGGTGTGAGTGTTGAAGAAGCACGCGTGACCTTGGTGCAAAAAATCGGTGAGAACATTCAGGTTCGTCGTGCTGTGATTGTTGAAGGCGCAGCCTTGGCGACCTATGTTCACGGTTTGAAAATTGGCGTTATCGTGGCTTTCAATAAAGCAGACGACGAAGTCACTAAGCAAGTGGCAATGCATGTTGCCGCTAGCAACCCATTAGTGGTCAATGCTGAAGATATCCCTGCTGACGTGTTGGCGAAGGAGCAAGAAATTGCTGCTGCTAAAGCCGCTGAGTCGGGCAAGCCTGCCAACATCGTTGAGAAAATGGTGGAAGGCACGCTGAAGAAGTTCAAAAGCGAAGTGTCGTTGCTGGAACAGGCTTTTGTCATCGACCCCGATCAGAAAGTCGGCGCTGTGTTGGCGAAAGCTGGCTTAAGCGTGACTAGCTTTGTGCGCCTAGAAGTAGGTGAAGGCATTGAGAAGAAAGAGGTCGACTTCGCTGCTGAAGTCGCCGCTACTCAAGCCGCTGCCGCCGCTGCCAAGTAAGTTACTCGTCAGTGACATGAAAAAGGCCCCTCATTGGGGCCTTTTTTTGCGGTAAACTCTGCGCCACTCAAAGCGCTCTGCGCGATTTCACTATCGAGGCTTTTTCACTATGACTGACCAACGTTTGGCTCACAAACGCATCTTGCTGAAGCTCTCAGGCGAAGCCCTAGCCGGCGATGCTGAAGTGGGTATCGATCCTAAAGTGCTGAAGCGGATGGCCTTAGAGATTGGTCAGTTGGTCGGCATTGGTGTGCAGGTTGGCATCGTGGTCGGTGGTGGTAATTTGTTTCGCGGCTCTGAACTGCAACAAGCCGGTCTTGATCGCGTCGCCGGCGATCATATGGGCATGTTAGCCACCGTCATGAATGGCATTGCCATGCGCGATGCCTTAGAGCGTAACAACATCAAAACCCGTTTAATGTCAGCGATCCCCATGAGCGGCGTTGTCGATCATTACGATCGCCGTGCGGCCGTGCGTCATTTGCACGGTGGTGATGTCTGCATTTTTGTTGCCGGCACTGGCAATCCATTTTTCACTACCGATACAGCAGCGTGCTTACGCGGTATTGAAATCTCCGCCGATATTGTCATTAAAGCCACCAAAGTGGATGGTATTTATGATGCCGACCCGGTGAAAGTACCCGATGCAGTGAAGTACGAAACACTTACTTTTGATGAAATTTTGGCCAAACAACTCGGCGTTATGGACTTAACGGCAATTTGCTTATGCCGTGACCACAATATGCCGCTGCGCGTTTTCAATATGAATAAACCAGGTGCTCTGCTCAACCTCGTCGTCGGTGAGCATGAGGGCACGCTGGTGACTCGTTGAGTAGGAGCTCTCCATGTTAGAAGATATTAAAAAGGACTGTGCAGTCCGTATGCAAAAGTCCCTCGACGCGCTCGATCAGGCGTTTAGCCGTGTACGTACCGGTCGTGCACATCCCTCCATGTTGAAAGACGTCATGGTGCCGTACTACGGTAACGACACGCCGCTGATGCAAGTCGCTAACGTCAACGTCGACGACTCCCGCACGCTCATCGTTCAGCCCTATGAGCGCAGCATGGTTGGCGCGATTGACAAAGCCATTCGTAACTCGAATTTGGGTCTTAACCCCGTCACCTCCGATGTCATTCGTGTGCCGCTACCTGCACTGACTGAGCAGACGCGTAAAGATATGCAAAAGCTCGCGCGCAATGAAACTGAAGGTGCTCGTGTGGCTATTCGTAATATTCGTCGCGATGCCTTGGCGAATATAAAAGAGCTGCTCAAAGAGAAAGAAATTTCTGAAGATGATGAGCATCGTTCCAGTGATGAAATTCAAAAAATCACTGACAAAAGTGTGGCGGAGGCCGATCAGATGTTGGCCGCCAAAGAAGCCGAGCTGATGCAGGTATAAGCTATGACGGCATCGACCTCAGTCGACAGTGCAGCACCCGATGCCGCGGACGATCAGGCCAGTGTGCCTCGTCATATTGCCATCATCATGGATGGCAATAATCGCTGGGCAAAGCGTCATGAGCTGCCTGGCAATGAAGGCCACCGCGCCGGTGAGTTAGCGCTGCGTCAGGTTGTTGAATTGGCGGCTAAAGTGCCCGTTGAGGTGCTGACCGTTTTTGCTTTTTCCAGTGAAAACTGGCGCCGCCCAGCCGATGAAGTGGCTGCTCTCATGCAGCTGTTTTTGTATGCCCTTGATGCGCGCGTTCAAGAACTTGATCGGGCGCGGATTCGTCTACGCTTTATTGGCGATCGCACCGCGTTTTCAAGCGAACTACAAGTTGGCATGCAGCTCGCTGAGACCAAAACCGCACAGCACACGCGCATGACGCTGGTCATTGCGGTGAATTATGGCGGCCAATGGGATATGGCGCAGGCCGCTCAGCGGCTGTGCCTGCAAGTGCAGAAGGGCGAGCTTAAGGCCGCTGATATTACACCTGAGCGCCTTGGTTCCGCCGTGGAGATGGCTGATTTACCGCCGGTAGATTTGCTTATTCGTACGGGTGGCGAACTGCGTATTAGTAATTTTGTGCTTTGGCAGGCGGCGTATGCCGAACTGCACTTTAGCGATGTCTTGTGGCCCGATTTTGGCCAAGAGCATTTGCAAGCAGCGCTGGCAGACTTTGCTCAGCGTCAACGCCGATTTGGCCGAACATCAGAACAAATAGAGGCCTTACATGCTTAAAGAACGCGTTATCACCGCTCTGCTGTTGCTGCCCATTGTTTTATGGTGCGTTTTCGGCGGCGTCGCCGGTGCTTTCCCAGTATTTGCTGCGGTTTTGGTGTTGATCGCTGCCTATGAATGGACGGCTTTGATGCGCCTAACCTCGTTTGCTCAGCGCTTTGGCTTCGTTGCCTTAGTCGCGGTCGGGCTGGCATTTTTCCAGCGCCAAGGCTTCAACGCGAATACCGGCCTATTGATGGTCGCTGCCTCGCTAGGTTGGCTAGTCGCACTGGGTTGGGTTATGCGTTATCCGGCGCAGGCCGAGCAATGGGATACACGCACGCGTATGTGCATGATTGGTTTGCTGCTACTGCTACCGACCTGGGCTGGCTTAGCGGCTTTGCATGCGCAATCACCCTGGTGGCTGATGTACGTTTTGCTGCTGGTGTGGGGTGCCGATACCGGCGCGTATTTTGCTGGTCGGCGCTTTGGCCGCGTTAAGCTCGCGCCCAATGTCAGTCCGGCAAAAACCCGTGAAGGTCTCTACGGCGGCCTGATTCTCACCAGCTTAATCATCACCGGCGTGGCCTTGTATCTCTCGCTTGATGCTTGGCGTACGGTATTGTTTATGAGCATTTCGCTATTGACGGTACTGGCCTCGGTGCTCGGTGACTTGTTTGAGTCGATGGCCAAGCGCCGCGCGGGCATTAAAGATTCCGGCAGCATTTTCCCAGGTCATGGTGGTGCGCTCGATCGCATCGATTCCATTACCGCCGCAGCGCCAGTATTTATGGCTGGTTGGTGGTTGGCGGGCGGCTTTTAATTCATGCCCTCCATGCATTCGATAAAGCCGCAATCAATCACGCTGCTTGGTGCCACCGGCTCCATTGGCCACAGCACTTTAGACGTTTTGGCGCGCCACCCTGAGCGCTTTCGTGTCTATGCGCTGACGGCGCATCGCCAAATTGATGCTTTAGCGGCCTTGTGTCGGCAATGGCGGCCCGCTGTTGCCGTGGTTGGTAGTCAGGCTGATGCGCAGCGCTTAATGGCAATGCTCAGCGAGTCAGCGCCAGAAACCGCCGTGCGCTATGGCGCTGATGCACTAGCCGATGTTGCGCAAGCACCTGAAGTTGATACGGTTATGGCAGCGATTGTGGGTGCTGCTGGTTTACTGCCTACGCTGGCGGCAGTGCGTGCTGGCAAGCGCGTGCTATTGGCCAATAAAGAGGCCTTGGTGATGTCTGGCGCGATCTTTATGGAGGCGGTGGCGGAGCATGGGGCGACGCTGTTGCCGATCGACTCCGAGCACAATGCGATTTTTCAATGCCTGCCCAATGGTGTGCCGGTGAGCTTGGCGGCAGCGGGTATCGACTCGTTGATTTTAACCGCGTCGGGCGGACCATTTTTGCAGGCAAGTGCTGAGCAACTGGCGCAAGTCACGCCCGCGCAAGCCGTGAAGCATCCGAACTGGAACATGGGCCAGAAAATCTCTGTGGATTCAGCCACGCTGATGAATAAGGGTTTAGAACTAATTGAGGCATGCTGGTTGTTTGCCGCGCACCCTGATCAGGTCGAAATCGTCATGCATCCGCAAAGTGTCATCCACTCCATGGTGCGCTATGCGGATGGCTCAGTGCTGGCGCAAATGGGTCAGCCCGACATGCGCACGCCGATTGCGCACGCGCTAGCCTGGCCTGAGCGCATGAGTTCGGGTGTGGCGCCATTAGATTTTACGACACTGGGTGACTTGAGCTTTCTGCCGCCCGATATCGAGCGCTTTCCGTGCCTGCGTCTTGCCCGCGAGGCGATTGCTGCCGGCGGCACCTGGCCTTGCGTGCTAAATGCCGCTAATGAAATTGCTGTAGCGGCATTTTTGGCCGAAGAGCTGGCGTTTCAAGACATCCCGGTAGTTATTGAGGCCGTCATGCAGCAAATGCCCGTGCGGCCGGCCAGCGAATTAGCTACTATCCTGTCTGCCGATCAAGAAGCCCGCGCGCGCGCGACGCAATATATTGCCTCGCTGCCCCATCACGCACGCGATTAAACGAGGACAGACACATGTCTATTATTATGATTGTTCTCGCCGGAATCCTGGTTTTAGGGCCACTGATTGCTATTCATGAGTTTGGCCACTTTTGGGTTGCGCGTCGTTGCGGCGTGCAAGTCCTGACATTTTCTATCGGCTTTGGCCCTGCTATTTGGCGCCGTACTGCCCGCGACGGCGTTGAATATCGCCTATCTGCGATTCCACTAGGCGGCTATGTGCGCATGCTCGATGAGCGTGAGGGCGAAGTACCCGAGGCCTTAAAAGCCCGCGCCTTTAACCGCCAATCGGTGTGGGCACGCATGGCTATTGTTGCGGCAGGGCCGGCGATTAATTTACTGCTCGCCGTGCTGCTGTATTGGGTGCTATTTATGCAGGGCGATGGTGGCTTGAAGCCTATCGTCGGTCGTGTATTGCCCGACAGTCCAGCGGCCGTTGCGGGCATCCAGCCTGGTGATGAGCTAGTACGCATTGGTGAGCGCTCGGTGAATAACTGGGAATCATCGACATATGCACTCATCGATCACATGGGCGAGTCGGGCCGCTTAAGCCTTGAAGTGCGTCCGAGCGGTGCCACTAGCACGCAAGAGCGCACACTGACACTGACTAAATATCTCAGTAGCGCCGATGCCGATCCGTATCGCGAGCTCGGCATGATGCCGTGGACGCCGGTCATGCCGCCGATTATTGGTGTGGTGCAAGCGGGCAGTCCCGCAGATCGTGCTGGCCTGCAAGCGCATGATCGTATCTTGCGTATTGATGGCCAGGCCATCGCGCAATGGGCGGAAATTGTTGAGGCCATTGTTGCTAGCCCAGACAAGGCCATGACGTGGGACTTAGTGCGTGCCGGTGAAACCATTGTGCTAACGGTCACGCCTGAGCTCGATCGCTCGGCCATGAACGGTTCGCGCGGGCGCTTAGGCGTTGGCGTGATTGAGGCGCCGGTGGATATTCCAGCGAGTTATCGCCGCAATGCCAACCTAGGTCCGGTTGATGCGTTATCTGCTGCATTGAACAAAACCGGTCACTTAATTAGTCTATCGCTGTCGTCGTTGGGCAAAATGGTCACCGGACTCATCGGCGTCGAGGCCTTGAGTGGCCCGATTACCATTGTTAAAGTCGCTGGCCAAACCGCAGATATTGGCTGGCAGGCCATGTTAGGGTTTATGGCCCTGCTGAGCGTGAGCTTAGGGGTGCTGAATTTACTGCCTATTCCCGTATTAGACGGGGGGCATTTACTGTATTACGCCATCGAGGCTGTTTGCCGCCGTCCATTACCGGAGGCAGTGCAACAGTTTGGTTTGCGTGTAGGGGTCGCCATCATGGGTAGTGTCATGCTGCTGGCCATTTTAAACGACATCCGCCGCTTGTTTTGATGGGAATTTCTGAGTGATCAATCTGCTTCGGCCATCGTGGCCCGCTTTTGCTTTATTGCCCTTGGCCGCGGCCTTGGTCAGTGCCCCTGTCCATGCCGAGAGCTTTGTCATCAAAGACATTCGCCTCGAAGGCTTAGGTCGTTTATCCGCCGCTAGCGTCTATGCCCTGATGCCGGTCTCCAGTGGCAGCGTGCTCAGCGATGAGCGCAGCGCTGACACTGTCCGTGCCTTATTTGCTTCAGGTCAATTTGAAGACGTGCAAATTTTGCGTGATGGCAATGACATGATTGTGCGTGTGGTTGAGCGCCCCAGCATTTCCAGCATTGAGCTAAAAGGTAACCAATCGATTGGCAAAGAGGACCTGCTGAAGGGTCTGAAGTCGATTGGTTTGGGCGAGAGCGAGGTCTACAAGCGCGCGGCGCTCGATCAGGTCAAGCTCGAGTTACAGCGTCAGTACGCTGCTCAAGGTCGCTATGGCGCCGTGGTGACCGCCACGGCTAAGCCGCTGCCGCGTAACCGTGTCGCCGTGACCATCGACATTAAAGAAGGTGATACGGCGCGCATCAAGCGCATCAGCGTCAATGGCAACGATATCTTTAATGATGCCGATTTGCTCAAGCAGTTGCAGTTGCAGTCCAGCAATTTGCTGTCTTTTATTTATGGCGATGACAAGTATTCGCGCGAAAAACTCAGCGCTGATCTAGAGACCTTGCGTAGTTACTATTTAGACCGAGGCTATTTGCGCTTCAAAGTAGACTCCACGCAAGTCAGCTTGTCGCCAGCTAAAGACCAAGTTTACATCGACATTAACGTGAAAGAAGGCGACCTCTATAAAGTTGGCGACGTGCGCATGGCCGGTGAGTTTCCGGTGCCAGAAAGTGAGCTTAGCCCACTGCTGCTGACTCAGCCAGGACAGACCTATTCGCAAAAAATTGTCACCTTAACCAGCGATATTATTAGTCGCCGACTCGGTCGCGAAGGTTACTTATTTGCCGATGTGCAGGGCGTTCCTGAGCTCGACGATGCAACCAAAACCGCCAAGTTGGTGTACTACATCAACCCCAATCGCGTGATGTCGGTACGTCGCATTAACTTCAGCGGCAACTTAAAAACGGATGATCAAGTGCTGCGTCGTGAGATGCGTCAGTTTGAGGGCGCGCAGGCTTCCGGCGAAAAAATTGATCTGTCGAAGGTGCGTTTAGAGCGCTTGGGCTTCTTTGGTGAAGTGAAAAGTGAAAACGTCCGTGTGCCTGGAACTACTGACCAAGTCGACATCAATGTCGCAGTCACTGAGCAGGCTTCGGGCTCAATTTCGGCCAGCGTAGGTTATTCACAAAACGCCGGTGTGGTGTTTGGCGCCAGTGTGAGTCAAACGAACTTCCTGGGCACGGGTAACCGCGTGTCGTTGGGTCTGAATCGCTCAGATATTCGTGACTCTTACAACTTCTCTTACGTGAACCCATACTTCACGCCTGAGGGCATTAGTCGTGGTTTTAACGTGTACTTGCGTCAAACCAAGTTCGATAACTTAAACATCAGCAACTACGCCACCGATTCAATGGGTGGCAATATCAGCTTTAGCTATCCGATCGATGAAACCGAGACCATCAGCTTCTCGGCCGGCTATGACATCACGGATGTGAAAATTGGCATCCAGCCCTCGGAAGTTGTCTACAACTTTGATCAGAAAAATGGCAGCAGTTTAAATACCTATTTAGGCAGTGCCTCGTGGCAGCGAAATACCCTTAATCGGGGTGTTTTCCCCACGGCTGGCAGCTCGCAAACCGTGGCCTTGGAAATGGGTCTACCGGGCAGCGATGTTGGATTTTATAAGCTGACCTATAACGCCCAACGCTACTTGCCCATTAGCGGACGCTGGGTGGGTCGTGCCTTCTCTCGCTTAGGCTATGGTGATGGCATTGGCGGTGGCGATGACTTGCCGTTCTATCGTAACTTCTTCGGCGGTGGCTTTGGTTCGGTGCGCGGCTATCGCGATAACTCAATGGGTCCACGCAGCCGTCGACTTAATACGCTGACCAATCCGCCAACCCTGATTAATAACGCGCCGGCTGAATCGATTGGTGGCAACGTA
Organism: Paraperlucidibaca sp.; assembly: GCA_039929665.1. Taxonomy (GTDB): domain Bacteria; phylum Pseudomonadota; class Gammaproteobacteria; order Pseudomonadales; family Moraxellaceae; genus Perlucidibaca. Next base: position 7,763 of record JBDSQT010000032.1, on the reverse strand, counting down.
CAAATAGAAACGGGTATGGAGTTGATTTTCCCAACGCCGTTTCTAGAAGATAATAATAAAGTCCGCACCTTGGCATTTTTTGACGCGGGTAATATTTTCGATACCAAACTGCAAGGTTTCTCAGGAGAAGACTTCAAGCCATCGCTGAGCAATATGCGCTTTAGCGTAGGTTTGGGGCTGTCATGGATTACGCCTATTGGACCGTTGACGTTTGCCATTGCGCAGCCGCTCAATGAAAAAGCAGGTGATGACACGCAAATGTTCCAATTCTCACTCGGACAAGGATTCTAAGCGCAATGAAAAAGTTATTAGCCAGCATCGTGCTGGGTGCAATCGTATTTTCAGCAATGCCAGCACTGGCTGCCGACGGCAGCAAAATCGCCATGCTTGATCGCGAAGCCGCACTCTTGGCCTCCAATGCAGCGCGCACTGCACAAGAAAAGCTCAATGCCGATATGAAGCCGCAGCGTGATCGTCTCGATCAACTCCGTAACGACATCAAAGCCATGGAGCAGCGCTTCCAAAAGGAAGGCGCGACTATGTCGGAAAGCAACAAGAAAGCCTTGCGCGACCAAGCCGATAAAAAGGCCCAAGAGTTCAACGTGCTGATTCAACAAGTGCAAGAGCGCACGCAACAGGCACAGCAAGACTTGCTGAAGCGCCTACTGCCAAGCTTAGATGTCATTTTAGATGATCTGCGCAAGTCCGGCGGCTATGACATTATTCTCGATCGTCGCTCGGCCGTTTATGTTGCGCCTGAGCTAGATTTGACCAAACGTGTGGTCGACCGCTTAAACGCAGGTAAATAAGCCATGTCTGCTGCCAACATCAGTTTAGGTGAGCTGGCAGCAGTCGTCGGTGCTGAGCTACGTGGCGATGCCGCACATCGCGTGAGTGGCATGAATACGCTAGCGGCTGCCGGTGCCCACGAGCTGGCATTCTTAGCTAACCCAAAGTATCGCAGCCAGCTCACGACTACAGGTGCTGGCGCAGTCTTGTTGCGCCCTGATGATCTTGGCGACTACGCAGGCAATGCACTGTTACTCGCCAATCCCTACCTAGCATTTGCCACGCTATCCCATCGTTTTGACCGCACACCCACGCCCTCAGCAGGTGTGCATGCAAGCGCAGTGGTGGCCGATACGGCGCTGCTGGGCGAGGGCGTCAGCATTGGCGCGCACGTGGTGATTGGCGAAGGCGTAGTGATTGGCGCTGGTAGCATTGTCGAGGCTGGTAGCGTGATTCACGATCGCGTGGCACTTGGCGAAAACTGCCGTATTCGTAGTCGCGTAGTGATTTATCACGATTGTCGTCTTGGCAATCGCGTGCAAATTCACAGTGGTGCGGTGATTGGCGGCGATGGTTTTGGTTTTGCCAATGAGCGCGGTCAGTGGCGTAAAATCGCGCAACTCGGTGCCGTGATTATTCATGACGATGTAGATATTGGTGCCAATACCACGGTTGATCGTGGCGCATTGGAAAATACAGAGATTCATACCGGCGCCATCATCGATAATCAAGTGCAAATTGCCCACAATGTGGTGATTGGTGCGCACACCGCGATTGCCGCCTGTTGCGGCATCTCAGGTAGTACACAGATAGGCGCGCACTGTATTTTGGCCGGCGGTGTTGGCGTGGTAGGGCACATTCGCATTTGCGATGGAGTGCAGATCACCGGTATGACCATGGTGACAAAGTCGATTACTGAGCCGGGCTCGTACTCATCAGGTACGGCATTTGATCGTACGGAGTCTTGGAAAAAAATGGCGGTGCGCCTGCGTCGACTCGATGAGATCGTCACACGCGTGCAGCGTTTAGAAAAAGCCCACGATCAGGATCGGTCGGCGTGTGACTCAGACTCAAACTGAGTCCACTTGGAGAGAAAAATATGTTAGATCTTCAGCAGGTTATGCACTACCTGCCACAGCGTTACCCGTTTTTGTTTGTCGATCGTGTCACCGAGATTGAAAAAGGCAAACGCATTGTTGGGTATAAAAACGTCACCATTAATGAGCAGTTTTTCCAAGGCCACTTTCCTGCTAAGCCCATTATGCCCGGGGTTTTGATGATTGAGGCGATGGCGCAAATTGCCGGTGTGTTAGGTTTTTATACCTATGACAAAAGCCCAGAGTCTGGTCATCTGTATGTCTTTGCTGGTGCGGATAACGTGCGCTTTAAGCGTCAAGTCGTGCCAGGCGATAAGCTCGTGTTAGAGGCTGTGGCAACCGGCTCACGCCGCCATATCTTCAAATTTTCGTGTCGTGCGCTGGTCGATGGCGAACTTGCTGCCAGCGCCGACATCATCATTGCAGAGCAGAAACTATGACCCAAATCCATCCCACGGCTATTGTCGACGCAAAGGCTGAACTGGCAGACGATGTCAGCATTGGTCCCTACAGCATCGTAGGCCCTGAGGTGGTCATTGGCGCGGGTACTTGGGTCGGCCCACATGCCGTGATTACCGGCCCCACGGTTATTGGTCAGCGTAACCGTATCTATCAGTTCGCCTCGGTTGGCGCAGATTGCCAAGACAAAAAGTATCGCAATGAACCGACGCGCCTAGAGATCGGTGATGACAACATTATTCGCGAGTCGTGTACGCTGCATCGCGGCACCGTGCAAGATCAAAGCCTAACGAAGATTGGTAGCCGCAACCTGCTGATGGTTAATACCCATGTCGCCCACGACGTGATCATTGGCGACGATGGCATTTTCGCCAATAACGTCGGCATCGCCGGCCATGTAGTGATAGGCGATAACGTCATCATTGGCGGCAACTCTGGTATCCATCAGTTCTGTCGCATTGGCTCCTTCGCCATGCTTGGCGGCGGCACCACGCTGTTTAAAGACATTCCTGCCTATGTCATGGCCAGCGGTAATCCCGCTGAGGCGCGTGGCATGAACTTCGAGGGCATGAAGCGCCGCGGCTGGTCGCCACAAACGCTCAATGCGCTGCGTAAAGCCTATAAAGCCGTTTATCGTGATGGCCTGACCTTAGACGCCGCTTATCCGGTGCTCGAGGCCTTGGCCGTGGATGCGCCCGAGATTCAGCTGTTTATTGACACGCTGCGTGCCTCGACACGCGGCATTGCGCGCTGATGCTGAGAGCGGACGTGTGAAGAGCGTTGTTAAGCGCGGCGCAATGTGAGTGACGTGATGAATTCGCAAGACCCTATCTTTGGCATCGTCGCTGGTGAAGCCTCTGGCGATACGCTCGGTGCCGATCTGATTCGCGCCTTAAAAGTGCAGTATCCAAACGCAAGATTCATCGGTATCGCTGGTCCACAAATGCTCGCTGAAGGTGCCGAAACGCTAGTGCCTATGGAGCGTTTATCGGTCATGGGCTTAGTCGAAGTGCTGGGACGCTTGCGTGAGTTATTTGCCATTCGTGATCAGCTTATTGCCCACCTTATTGAGCAGAAAATCGATGTCTTTATCGGCATCGATGCCCCCGATTTTAATTTGCGCATCGCTGCTGAGCTCAAGGCCCAGGGCCTGCGTACCGTACATTATGTGAGTCCGTCAGTGTGGGCTTGGCGCCAAGGCCGTGTGCATGGCATTCGTGCCAGCGTCGATCTGATGCTGTGTTTACTACCCTTCGAGAAGGCCTTCTACGATCAGCATGATGTGGATGCCGTGTTTGTTGGCCACCCACTCGCCGATGCACTGCCACGGCTCAACGATACTGTCGCGGCGCAGCAACGTTTAGGCTTAGCGCCTGCGCCTTATATTGCGCTGCTTCCGGGGAGTCGTCGTGGCGAGGTGGCTAGCCTCTTGCCGCTATTGCTGGATGCCGCACAGCATATTCATCGTAAACGCCCCGACTGTGTATTTCTGATTCCCGCCATCAATGCCGAACGGCTAGCCGATATTGATGTTTTGGTAGCTAACTACCCCGAATTACCGCTACGCGTGTTTGACCAGCGCCTGGGTGCCGGTGTCGGTCGTGAAGTCATGTCAGCGGCGGCGGTTATTGCCCTGGCTTCGGGTACTGCCACGCTGGAGGCTCTATTGCTGAAAAAGCCGATGGTGGTGACCTATCGGCTGCATTGGCTGACGTGGCTGATTGCACGCTTTTTGGTGCGCATTCCGTTTGTTAGCTTGCCGAATCTACTCGCTGGTCGGCGCTTGGTACCGGAGTTATTGCAGGGACAGGCTAATCCCCAAAACATTTCGAAAGAAGTGCTGGCGTGGCTCAATGACCCACTGCGTGTCGCTGAAACGGTGGCTAGCTTTGATCACTTCCACGAGCAGCTCGCGCGCAATGCCAGTGCCACCGGCGCGCAGGCCATTATCGCGTTGTTAGCTAAGCCAGTACGTGTGCCATGAGGCGAGTGGCGGGTGTCGATGAGGTCGGTCGCGGGCCTTTAGTCGGTGCGGTGGTGACAGCCGCGGTGATTCTAGACCCTCAAAAACCAATTGCCGGCTTGGCCGACTCGAAGAAGCTCACGGCGGCGCGGCGTGAGGCCTTAGCGAAAATTATCGAGCGCGATGCCCTGTCGTGGTCGCTTGGTCGTGCTGAGCCCGAAGAAATTGATCAGCTCAATATTTTACAGGCCACGATGCTGGCCATGCAGCGTGCGGTTGCCGCACTTCATGTCCGCCCTGACCATGTCTTGATTGATGGCAATCGCTGCCCCGTGTTGCCGATGAGCGCTGAAGCTATCGTCAAAGGCGATAGCAGTGTGGCGGAAATTAGCGCGGCCAGTATTTTGGCAAAAGTCGCGCGCGATGCCGAGATGGCGATTTTGCATGCCGCGCATCCGGGCTATGGCTTCGATCGTCATAAGGGCTACCCCACGCCGGCGCATCTCGCCGCGCTAACGGCTCTCGGCCCCCTACCTCAGCATCGTCGCTCGTTTGCGCCGGTGCGACTAAGTTTATTAATGAGTGCTCCATGACCCGTTTTGTGCATTTGCGCGTGCGTTCTGAGTTTTCCCTACAAGACTCTATCGTGCGTATTCCCGCCTTAGTCGCAGCCGCAGCCAACGCTGAGATGCCGGCAGTGGCGATGGCCGACCTGATGAACATCTACGGGCTGGTGAAGTTTTTCAAAGCGGCGCAGAAAAAAGCCATTAAGCCAATTTTTGGTGCCGACTTAGTCATTCGCCAAGGCGAATCGCTGGGCTTAGTCACTGCGTTGGTGATCAATAACACCGGCTATTTAAACCTGATGGCCTTGATATCCCAGGCCTATATTTCCGGCCAAGAGCAGGGCCGCCCCGTGCTGGCCTACAGTGATTTATCGGCGCGTCATGACGGCTTAATTTTTCTACTCAGTCGCAGCAGCGATGTCGGCCAAGCCTTAATTGGCAGCGATATTGCGCAGGCCGATCGTCTGCTGACTGCATGGATGACGCTCTGCCCATCGCGTGTGTATTTAGAGTTACAACGCACCGGTCGTGACGGTGAGGAGGATCATTTGCATGCCGCTGTAGCCCTGGCTACTCGCTTGCAATGCCCGGTGGTGGCGACCAACGATGTGCGCTTTCTCGCGCGCGATGAATTTGAGGCGCATGAGGTGCGCGTTAGCATTGCACAAAGCTTCACCCTCGATGATCCGCGCCGCCCACGCGACTACAGTGCTGAGCAATACTTCAAAAGTACTGAGCAAATGCAGGAGCTGTTTAGCGATATTCCAGAGGCATTGGCTAATACCGTTGAGATCGCTAAGCGCTGTAATTTGAGCTTGAGTTTGGGTAAAAACTATTTGCCCGATTTCCCGGTGCCGCCGGGCATGACCATGGCTGAGTATTTCTCGCAGCTCTCGCACGAAGGTCTGCAAAAGCGTCTCGATAAGCTCTTTGATCGTAGCCGCGCGGATATGCCGGAGATTGAAGCAGAGTACAAAGCGCGCCTTGAGTTTGAGCTCAACATCATTAATCAGATGGGCTTCCCCGGCTACTTTCTCATCGTGATGGATTTCATTCGCTGGGCCAAGGAAAACGGCGTACCCGTAGGCCCTGGACGAGGTTCGGGTGCTGGCTCATTGGTGGCTTATTCACTCCTTATTACTGACCTTGATCCGATCAAGTACGACTTACTGTTTGAGCGCTTCTTGAATCCTGAACGGGTCTCGATGCCCGACTTCGATATCGACTTCTGCATGGAAGGCCGTGATCGCGTCATCGATTACGTCGCCAATCATTACGGTCGGCAAGCGGTATCGCAGATCATCACCTTCGGTACCATGGCGGCAAAAGCCGTCGTCCGTGATGTCGCGCGGGTACTGGGCAAGGCCTATGGCTTAGCCGATCGCATCTCGAAAATGATCCCCTTCACGCCGGGTATTTCGCTGCTCGAGGCGCGTCAGCAAGAGCCCATGCTCGAAGAGCTATTAAGCGTAGCTGAGATCAGCGATCACGACGACGCGCTGGAAATTTGGGAGATGGCGCTCAGGCTCGAAGGCATCACCCGCGGCGTTGGTAAGCATGCGGGCGGTGTGTTGATTGCGCCGGGCAAACTCACCGACTTCACCGCGGTCTACACCGACGATGAGGGCAAATGGGTTAGCCAATACGATAAAGACGATGTCGAATCAGTGGGCTTGGTGAAGTTCGACTTCTTGGGTCTGCGTACGCTGACCATCATCGATTGGGCTTTAAAAGACATTAATGCCAAGCGCGCGCGTCGTGGCGAGGCGCCGATCGAAATCGAAGGCATTCCATTAAACGACGCCGAGCCATACAAGGTCATGTCGGAAGGCAAAACCACGGCGGTGTTTCAGCTTGAATCGCGTGGCATGAAAGAGCTGATTAAAAAGCTCAAGCCCTCGCGTTTTGAAGACGTGGTGGCGTTGGTCGCGCTCTATCGCCCGGGTCCGCTAGAGTCGGGGATGGTCGACGATTTCATCAATCGTAAGCATGGTCGCGCCGATGTGGCCTATCCGCATCCTGAGCTTGAGCCGGTGCTGGAAAACACCTACGGCGTCATTCTCTATCAAGAGCAGGTCATGCAGATTGCCCAGGTTTTGGCGGGCTACTCGCTCGGTGGCGCGGATATGTTGCGGCGTGCCATGGGTAAGAAAAAGCCCGAGGAGATGGCCAAAGAGCGCGTGAAGTTCATGGATGGCTCGGGTGCGCGTGGCGTTAATCCAGCACAGGCCGGTGGCATTTTCGACCTGATGGAAAAATTCGCCGGTTACGGTTTTAACAAGTCGCACTCGGCGGCCTATGCCCTAGTGTCGTATCAAACCGCGTGGTTGAAAGTCAATTATCCCGCCGAGTTTATGGCGGCGGTGCTGTCCTCAGAGATGGCCAACACCGACAAGATCGTCAACTTTATTGAAGAATGTCGCGCCATGGGCCTGAGCATTCGCCCACCGAGTGTCAATGAGTCGGCCTTTCGCTTTGTTGCCAATGATGCCGGTGAAGTGATTTACGGCCTCGGTGCCATTCGCGGAGTCGGTGAGGGACCTGTCGCCTCGTTGCTAGCGGCGCGTGAGCAAGATGGCGGCTTTAGCGATCTATTTGATTTCTGTCGACGCATTGATCTGCGTAAGCTCAATAAGCGCGCACTGGAGGCGTTAATTCGTGCGGGCGCGCTTGACGCTCAAGGCGCAAACCGCGCGGTGCTGATGGCATCACTAGAAAATGCCGTGGCCGCTGCTGAGCAACAAGCTCGAAACTCCGACTGCGGCATGGTCGATTTATTTGGTGATGTGCTGGAGGCTGCGCCTTCGGGCGACTGGTCCGAGGCCATGGAGTGGAGCGAAGATGAGCGCCTGCAGGCCGAGAAAGAAACGCTCGGACTTTACCTCACAG
>JBDSQT010000031.1:0-3820 GCA_039929665.1 Paraperlucidibaca sp. | reverse complement strand
CTGACCGCACCGGCACCGGCACTTACTCGGTGTTTGGCCATCAAATGCGCTTTAACTTAGCCGATGGCTTTCCTGTGCTGACCACGAAAAAACTGCACTTGAAATCGATCATCCATGAGCTGCTGTGGTTTCTCGCAGGCGACACCAATATCGCGTATTTGCAGGAAAATGGCGTGCGCATTTGGGACGACTGGGCCGATGAAAACGGTGATCTTGGCCCAGTCTATGGCTACCAATGGCGCTCGTGGCCGGCACCCGATGGTCGGCATATCGACCAAATCAGCCACGTCGTGAACATGATCAACACCAACCCCGACTCACGCCGCCTCATCGTTAGCGCGTGGAATCCGGCCTTGGTTGATGACATGGCGCTGCCACCCTGCCATGCGCTATTTCAGTTTTACGTCGCCGATGGCAAGTTGTCCTGCCAGCTTTATCAGCGCAGCGCCGACATCTTTTTAGGCGTGCCGTTTAACATCGCCTCCTACGCCTTGCTCACGATGATGGTTGCGCAGGTCTGTGGCCTGCAAGCGGGCGATTTTGTCTGGACCGGCGGCGACTGCCATCTGTACAGCAACCACGTAGAGCAAGCCGATACTCAGCTTGCACGCACACCGGGACCACTGCCGACCCTGCGCATCAATCCCGATGTCACCGATCTTTTTGCTTTCCGCTTCGAGGACTTCACGCTCGAGGGCTACGAAGCGCAAGCGCACATTGCCGCCAAGGTAGCCGTATGAATCCCGAGATGATGCAAGGGGAAATCCCTGAAGACCTACAAGACTCGCTACCCGATGATGCCGTGCGGGTCTCGCTGATCGTGGCGATGGCTAGTAATCGCTGCATTGGCATCAACAATGAATTGCCGTGGCGGCTGCCCGAAGATCTGAAATACTTCAAACAAGTGACCAGTGGCAAAGCCATCGTCATGGGCCGCACGACGTATGACTCGCTGGGTCGCCCATTGCCCAATCGCACCAATATCGTGATGACTCGCGATCCTGACTGGGAAGGCCCGATTGGCACGCGCGTCGTGCATTCGCTGGAGGCCGCGCTAGCCTTGGCTGAGGCCGTGGCCGTGTGCAACTACCAAGATGAGGTCGTGGTCATTGGCGGCGCACAGATCTATGCGCAACTGCTGCCACAAGTCGATCGCTTGTACATCACCGAAGTCCATACGGTCGTTGCTGGCGATGCCTTCTTTCCCGAGCTCAACGCCGCTGACTGGCAAGAGGCGTCCCGACGAAACTGTACTGATGAAGCCAGCGGCATCGGTTACGATTTCGTGGTTTATGACCGTGTAATTAGCGCATAAGGTTTGGCGGCCCAAGCCGTCAGCGCTATGTTCTGCACCATCGCCACAAATAATAAAAATAAAGAGGCCCATATGCAGGCAAGAAATACTCAGTTTCTATCGCAAGTCGACTCGGCTGTTGACGCCATCATCGCCGCTGTCGGCAAGAAACTAGTTGTCGGCATGCCACTCGGCCTTGGCAAGCCGCCCGAGCTCATCAATGCGATTTATGACCGCGCCGTGGCTGACCCCAGCCTGTCACTAACCATTCTTACCGCGCTCTCGCTCGAAATTCCTTCGCCGGGCAAAGGCCTAGAAGCCAAGTTCCTAGCGCCGTTTTTAAATCGTGTATTTGCCGGCGTGCCCGAGCTCAGCTATATGCGTGCGCTGCGGCAAAACACGCTGCCAGCAAACGTCATAGTCTCCGAGTTTTTCTTTAAGCCCGGCAGCTTCTTGAATAATGCCCATGCCCAGCAGCACTACATCAGCAGCAACTACTCCCACGCCGCGCGCGATGTATTTAACAACGGCTGCAATGTCACCATGCAAGCCATTGCGCGTATCGGCGAGGGCAGTGAAAAGCGCTACTCCCTAAGCTGCAATCCGGACACTGGACCTGAGTTACTTGAGCTGCTGGAAGACAGTGGTCGTCCGCATTTTGTTGTTGGTCTGGTCAACACTCGCCTACCGTTTATGGTGCATGACGCCGAAGTACCGGCGTCCACTTTCGATATCATCATCGATGATGCGGCTTATCATTCCGAGCTGTTTTCAACACCTAAACAACCGGTGACTACACCCGATTACTGCATCGGTTTGTATGCCAGCAGCCTGATTAAAGATGGCGGCACGCTGCAGATTGGCATTGGCGCACTGGGTGATGCCATCGTCTATGCCACACAGCTACGCCATCAGAACAATGCCGTGTACCGGCAGGCGCTGAGCGATGTTGGCGCAACGCAGCAGCACAGCGAGCTTATCGAGCGCGTCGGCGGACAAGGCGTATTTGACAAGGGTCTTTACGGTGCGACGGAGATGTTTGTCGATGGCTTTTTGCATCTTATGCAGGCCGGCATTTTACGCCGCGAGGTCTATGACTTTTGGGCATTGCAGCAACTAGTGAATGATGAGCGCATAGATCCACAGGCCATCACTCCCGCCGCACTCGATGCCCTAGAATCATTGGGCGTGCGGGTGATCCGCACGCAGGACTTCCAGCGCCTGCAGTATCACGGCTTTTTCAACGATGCCACGCGCTATGACAGTGGTTACCTAATTGCTCCCGATGGCACGCGCGTGATCGCCAATGTCGCCGAGCCTTACTCGCGTAAAGTCATCGGCGAGCAATGCCTGGGCACGGCCTTGAAGAATGGCATCGTGCTGCATGGCGGGTTTTTTCTCGGCCCACGCAGCATGTACCAAGCCATCCACGACATGACGCCGGCAGAAAACGCACGCATTTGCATGACAGGTGTCAACAAGGTTAACCAACTCGACCTGAATCCACGCCTGTATAAAGCCCAGCGCATTCACGCCCGCTTCATGAACACCGGCATCATGGCCACCCTATCGGGCGCACTCGTCTCCGATGGTCTCGCCGATGGCCGCGTGATCAGTGGTGTGGGCGGCCAATACAACTTCGTCGCCATGGCACATCAACTGCCCACCGGTCGTAGCATCCTGATGGTGCGTTCGGTACGCGATGGCGCTCATCCATCCAGCAATATCGTGATGAATTATGGTCACATCACCATTCCGCGCCATCTTCGTGACATCGTCATTAGCGAATATGGCATTGCTGAGCTGCGCTCAAAATCTGATGCCGATGTCATTAAAGCGCTACTCAATATCGCCGACTCGCGCTTCCAAGAAGCCCTGTTGTCTGAGGCCAAAGCCAGCGGCAAAGTCGAGGCTAACTACGTCATCCCCGATGCTCATTGCCAGAATTTCCCTGCCGCGTTGGAGCAAAAGCTCGACAGCCACCGCCAAGCCCAACGCTTCCCTGCCTTCCCATTAGGCAGCGATTTAACGCCGGAAGAGCTGCGCCTAGGTGCAGCCCTCAAAGTCATGAAGAAGCGTGCGGAATCGACACCGAAATGGCGCTTACTATTGGCTTTGCTGAGCTTTAAGGCTGATGCCATCGAGCCCAGCTTAACGCCTCTGCTTGAGCGCATGGGTCTGACTACACCACAGAGCATGCAAGATAAGGTCGCGCAGATGCTGCTGATCGAAGCACTAAGTAAATAGATGTAAGCCAGGGTATCGATACTAGTAGCGGCACTCAAAACACAATTCCTACGCTTGCTTTACACGTGCAGGGGCTACCTATTAAAACCGATGAGGCCCATGGTGGTAGTTCCCTCTCTCACCGAGGAAAACCACAATGTCAGTCTCTTGAGTATTCGGTCATTCGTCTGTCTGGACTCACGCATGCCCTCTGTTCATATTTTTTGCAGTGTCATCGACAACTTTGGCGACCTTGGTGTGTGCTGGCGCTTAGCTCGCCAGCTGCATGCCGAGCATGGC
>JBDSQT010000030.1:0-7894 GCA_039929665.1 Paraperlucidibaca sp. | reverse complement strand
TTTCGCCACCGCTGGTCTCAGCCGCTGCCTGTACCCGCTTGGAGAAGGCAATTTGCATCCAGCGCGGTAAGGTAATGCCGACATGCTGCTCAAGCACATGCAAGACGCCACCTTTGCCGGATTGCGAGTTGATGCGCACGACCTCCTCGTAGCGACGGCCTAAGTCACGCGGATCAATCGGTAAGTAGGCGACATCCCAAGGCGACTCAGCGCTGACAGGCACGCTCTGGTGATTTAAGCATTTGCGGATGGCGTCTTGATGGCTGCCTGAGAACGCCGTAAAGACCAATTCGCCAGCATAGGCATGGCGCGGGTGCGTGACGATTTCGGTGACCGCTTCGACGGTGTCGATGATGTCGCGTATATCCGACAAGTCGAGCTCAGGATCGACACCTTGGCTGTAAAGGTTCATCGCCATGGTGACCAAATCCATATTGCCTGTGCGCTCGCCATTGCCGAGTAAGGTGCCTTCGACGCGATCGGCGCCGGCCATCACGCCGAGCTCCGCCGCTGCGACGCCGCAACCACGATCATTGTGCGTGTGTAAGGACACGCAGACATGCTCGCGTTGCGCCATGTGCTCGATCATCCACTCCACGCTGTCGGCAAAGACATTGGGCGTGCTGACCTCCACGGTAGCCGGTAAGTTGATAATGACCGGTTGGCCTTGTGCGGGCTGCCAGACTTCAATGACGGCATTAACGATGTCTGCCGCCACGGGTAATTCGGTGCCGGTGAAGCTTTCTGGCGAGTACTGAAATGTCCATTGCGTCTCGGGATGCTTGGCGGCGTGATCGGCAACGCAGCGCGCACCGGCCACGGCAATGGCTTTTACGCCGGCGACATCGGTTTGAAAGACCTGTTCACGCTGGGTCCGCGAGGTGGAGTTATAGACGTGTACGATGGCCTTTGGTACGCCTTGCAAGGACTCATATGTTCGCGCGATCAACTCAGGGCGGGCCTGCGTTAAGACTTGGATGGTGACGCTGTCGGGGATGCGGTCTTGCTCAATTAAGGCGCGAACAAAGTCGAAATCAGGCTGCGAGGCGGCGGGGAAGCCGACTTCGATCTCGCGGAAGCCGCAGCGTACCAAGCATTCAAACAGACGGATTTTCTGCGTCACCGTCATCGGTTTGACCAGCGCTTGGTTACCATCGCGCAAATCCACGGCACACCAGCGCGGTGCGCGCGTGATGACGCGGTCCGGCCATTGCCGCTGTGGGCGTGCAACGGCTGGCGTTGGGCGGTACTTACGATGATCAAAAGCCATGATGGTGTCCTCGGTAACTCAGTGCAGTAGACAGTGAGTTCAGTGTAGGAGGGCGAGTGCGCAATTGCTGTGCTTTAATTGGCTTGATACGAAATTATTTAGTGATATATTGCTTATATTATTTAATAAAGAGTTAAATATTGCGCAATGGCCACTAATGATAGCAGTCTAGATAAGTTCGATAAGCAGATTTTGGCACTCCTGCAGACCGATGGCTCCTTGAGTAATTTGCAACTGGCCGAGCGCGTGGGCCTATCGCCATCGCCGTGTTTACGGCGTGTGCAAAAACTAGAGGCTCTGGGTGTGATTATCGGTCGGCGTGCCTTATTGTCACCAAAAGCCCTAGGCTTGGGGCTGACTGTGATGATCCAAATAAGCATGGATCGCCATACGCCGGAGCGCTTTGAGCAGTTTGAGTCCACGGTGTCTGGCTATGATGAGGTGCAGCAGTGCTACCTGATTACCGGACAAAGCGCGGACTATTTGTTGAAAGTCGTGGTGCCTGACATGGATCGTTATCAGGATTTTTTGCTCAACAAGCTCACGCGCATCGATGGTGTTAGCGGTGTGCATTCGAGCTTTGTTATGCGCCGCGTGATCGATACCACGGCGTTGCCGCTGCACTATTTATAGGAGAGCGTCATGAAGCAGTTGTTAATCGTTGCGCACTCGCCATCGGTCAATATGCAGGCCTTAGTTGCCGCCCTGAGCGAGGGCGCTGGCGATCCCGAGATCGACGGCGTAGCAGTGACTGTTGTCGAGGCCTTGAAAGTCACGCCAGAACAAGTGCTAGCCTGCGATGGCATCATGCTGTTTACCTCTGAAAACCTCGGCTATATGAGTGGTGGCCTAAAAGATTTTTTCGACCGCTGTTATTACCCGGTGCTTGAACGCAAGCAAGGCCTGCCCTGTGCGCTGGTGATTCGTGCCGGCTCCGATGGCACGGGCACGCGGCGCGCCATCGAGTCGATAGTCACAGGCCTGCGTTGGCAGTGGGTACAAGAGCCGCTGACCTGTCGTGGCGAATGGCAGCCTGAGTTTTTAACACAGGCGCGTGAATTAGGCATGGGCATGGCCGCTGGTTTGTCGGCAGGTATTTTTTAGCCAACGACTAGCGATTGTTGCTGATGTTTTAGTCAAATACCCCGTGAACTGAGCAAACCGTGTGCAGATGCGCGGGAAATTGCAAAAGGAGTGTTGACAGCATGGAGAGCGCTCAATAAACTGCGCGCCTCGAACAGCAGCAAGCACCCAGAGTTGTTCGAAGCGTGGGGCTTTAGCTCAGCTGGGAGAGCGCTACAATGGCATTGTAGAGGTCAGCGGTTCGATCCCGCTAAGCTCCACCAAGTTAGGCCCCATCGTCTAGCGGTTAGGACATCGCCCTTTCACGGCGGTAACCCGGGTTCAATTCCCGGTGGGGTCACCACACAGCAAAAGCCCAGCTCTCAACAGCTGGGCTTTTCTGTTTCTGGGTTATGCATTTCTCTTAAGCAATACCTGCGCGCGCTTTGGCAACCTGAAGCCATCGAATGAGTATCTTTTCTTGACTTTCCAGTCACGAAATTGTGTCATCCGCTTACCGTTTTTGTTGACGGATGTCATAAAGGATTTCTCATGTCGTATCGTTCTGCTTTTCGTGCCGATCTTTTTGCTGGCCAAACTCATATCGTCACCGGTGGTGGCTCCGGCATTGGCCGTTGCTGCGCCCATGAACTCGCCTCACTCGGCGCCAATGTCATGCTCATCGGTCGCAATGTTGAGCGCTTAGAGGCCACACAGGCTGAAATTATCGCCGATGGGGGCAAAGCCTGCTTCTACAGCGTCGACATTCGTCAGGAGCTCGACGTGCGCGACACCGTGGCGAAAATCGTCACTGAGCATGGCCAGATTCATGGCTTGGTAAACAATGCCGGCGGTCAATTTCCTGCGCCGCTCATGCATATCTCGAAAAATGGCTGGGATGCCGTGGTTAACAGCAATCTGACTGGCGGCTTCTTGATGTCGCGCGAAGTGATGAACCAGTCCATGCACGAGCACGGCGGCGCTATCGTCAACATCATTGCTGACATGTGGCGTGGCATGCCCAATATGGGTCACTCCGGCGCCGCGCGTGCCGGCATGTTGAGCTTTACCGAAACTGCTGCCGTTGAATGGGCGTCATTTGGTGTACGCGTCAATGCGGTAGCCCCAGGCTTTATTGCCTCTAGCGGTATGGATCGTTACGACCCGTCTTTTGCCGAGTATGTGGTGCCACAAATGCGCGGTACGATTCCATCGAGCCGCATGGGTGATGAAGATGAAGTCAGTAGCGCGATTATCTTCTTGCTATCGCCGGCAGCGTCTTACACGACCGGTGCCTGCCTCTGTGTCGATGGCGGCTCATCGCTCAATACCAAGCTATTTACGTTGCATGAGCATGATCGTATGCCGGAGCAAAAGGCTTTTCATCGCGCCGTGAAGCCTGCGGCGGTGCAGCGATTGATGAAAAAGTAAACACGAAAAATGGGGTTTTAACATGAGTGGTGACGGGGTTTGGCCAGAATGGCAAGTGAGGGCAGAGGGCTTGCACATCGCGCTGCGCTTTGCCCATTTTGATGCCGTACACGGCTTTATTACTGAGCTGATGGCCTGGGCGCAGCGCAACGATCATCATCCCGAGGTGAGCTTTGGCTACGCGCAAGCCACTGTCACGTGGTTTAGCCACGACGCAAAGGCGATTACGGAGCGGGATTACCGCGGCGCGCGGGCAACTCAACAACTAATGATCACCTGGGGTGCTACGGTCGTGTGAGGCAATCGGGTACACTGCTGTTTTTACGGCTGTTTTGGCCGGGATGGGAGTGAACGCGTGACGCATACCGAGGCATTCTTAAAAGACCTCGCCATCATCATGATGGCTGCTGGCTTTATCACGCTGGTGTTTCACCGCTTTAAGCAGCCTGTTGTGCTGGGCTATATCTTGGCAGGCATCATCATTGGCCCGCACACGCCACCATTTCCGCTGATATCCGACCGCGACACCATCCAAACACTGGCCGACTTGGGCGTGGTATTTCTGCTCTTCTCGCTGGGCCTTGAATTTAATATCAGCAAGCTGAAAAAAGTCGGCGGCACGGCCTTGATTGCTGGGACCGCAGAAATCAGCCTAATGCTCTGGGCCGGCTATAGCCTAGGCCGCGCCTTTGGTTGGAGCGAGATGGATGCCATTTTCTTGGGTGCCATGCTGTCGATTTCGTCGACTACCATCATTGTTAAAGCGCTTGATGAGCTCAATCTCAAACGCGAGCGTTTTGCGCAGTTCATTTTTGGTGTGTTGATTGTCGAAGACATTCTCGCCATCGCTATGATTGTGCTGCTGTCAGGCCTTGCGCTGACTGGCGAAGTGAGCGTTAGCAGCGTTGCAAATACCTTGGGGCGTTTGGGCATTTTCTTAGTCGTGGCACTCTTGCTCGGGCTGTTGTTGGTGCCGCGCTTGTTATCGGTGGTGTCACGCTATCAAAGCAAAGAAATGCTCTTAATTACGGTGCTGGGCCTGTGTTTTGGCTTCTGCCTATTGGTCGTGGAGCTAGGCTACAGCATGGCGTTGGGCGCGTTTGTGATGGGCGCGATCATTGCTGAGTCGAAACAGATTCATGTGATTGAGCGCTTGGTTGAGCCCTTGCGCGATATGTTCACCGCGATTTTCTTTGTTGCCATCGGCATGATGGTCGACCCCAGTGTATTGGTTGAGTATTGGCTGCCGATTTTGATTATCACCGGCGTGGTAGTGCTTGGTAAAACCACGGCCAACACCTTGGCAACCATTGCGACCGGTCACGATGCTCGTACCTCGCTGAAGGTTGGCATGGGGCTGTCTCAAATTGGTGAGTTTTCGTTCATTATCGCCAGCCTTGGCGTGACCTTAGGTGTTACCAGCGGCTTCCTTTACCCCGTGGTGGTGTCGGTGTCGGTGCTGACGACTATCCTGACGCCCTATTTGATTAAGAATTCCGATTTAGCCGCGTCTACGCTGCGTCATTTAGTACCGAGCTCGCTACAGGGCAGCTTAACGGCGTATGAGAATTGGCTCGGCAGCATTGGCTCGAGTGCGCAGGAAAGCCAAGTGTCGGCGTTTATACGCCGCATCTTGCTGCATGTTGTGCTCAACTTCTGCGTCATTGCCGCGCTGTTTTTGGCGGGTGCGGCCTTGGTTAACCACACAGATATCACCGAATGGCTGGCTATTTTGCCACTGGAGTGGCGTAGCACCGTGTTTTGGGCGGCCACCTTGATTTTGGCGATGCCTTTTATGGTGGCGACCTACCGTAAGCTTGAAGCATTAGCGATGATTTTGACGGAGCTTGGCGCGGGGGTTGCGACCACGCCCTCACGCGTCGTGTTGCACCGCCTATTTGCACGCGCGCTGCCAAGCGCCTCATTGGTGGCGATGTTGCTGTTGATCTCAGCCTTAAGCTCGATTATTTTGCCGCCGCTGCATTTGTTTGTGGCGGTATTGGTGCTGGTGCTATTGCTGGCGCTGGCGTTGTGGCCGCGCGTGGTGCGCTGGCATTCGCAGCTGCAAGTTGCGTTGCGTGACACTATTGCCCAGCAAGCCGATGACCCACATCACTAAAGTAGAATAAAAATAAGGATTTATCATGGTGACTGAGCAGGGATTTAGCGGCCATGGCCGTGGCTTTCTAAAGGCGTTTTTTGTTGAGATGGCGCTTTATGTGCTTATCGGTGGCGCCTTTATTGCGACTGGCAGTCGTGCGCTGTGCGTGGCGCTAAGCTGTGTTGCTATCTTTGCGCTGCTGCGCTTACTGATGGTCATGGGCAATGTCATTCCGACCTATAAGCACCGCTCGGCCAAACGCGCTGAGCACGAAATTGGCTGTTTCACGACACTGGCGATGCTGCTGCGCGAGTGGTGGGCGGCGATACTAACCTATCCGTTTCTGTTCGCCTTTGAGCCATGGCTGGTACCGACGAATCCACCGGCAGGCTTGGCGCATCGTGGTAATCCCATTGTCTTGGTGCCAGGATTTTTCACCAATCGTGGCTACCTGTGGGCTTGGCGTCGGTATTTATTAAACAATGGCTATGGCCAAGTCTATGCCGTGAGCCCAGAACCGATTATGCACAGCGTCGAAAAGAATGCCGAACATCTCGCGCGTTTTGTCGATGAAGTACTGGCTGAGACCGGTGCTAAGCGCGTGATTCTGCTGGGTCACTCCATGGGTGGCTTGGTCATTCGTCTGTATTTGCATCGCTTTGGCGGTATGCCGAAAGCGGCACTGGCGGTGGCGGTAGGCGCGCCACTAAATGGCACGGTGCTGGCTGAAGGTAAAGAGAAAATGGGCCCAATTATCGCCCAACTCACGCGCAGCAATGCCTGGGCAATGGAGCTACTGCGTGAGGCTGAAGCCGCGCCATGCCCAACGCCGTTTGTCAGTGTTTGGTCGCCGCATGACACTATTGTCGCGCCGCAAAACACTTCGATGGTGGCAGAACATTACGGTCGCAATATCGCCTTGCCTGGCGTTGGCCATATGGAAATGGTGAACTCACCTCAGGTCATGCGCGTCCTCAAGCAAACTCTCGATGAGTTTCATGACGGCCGCGGTAATTAAGGCGGTTACCGCCTTTGCAGGCGAGGGCGATTTCACTATACTGCGCCCTCGCTGCAGGCATCGCGCCCGCCGCGCTATGGTGACCCTGCCGGTCTCCTCGCACGATAAAACAGTTAACCCCGCCAGATCCGGAAGGAAGCAACGGTCACTGTCGAGTCGGTGCCGAGGCCGGGCTGGTAGGGTTGCCACCCACCTCGTGACAAACCGCTCGCTATGATTCCTGTTGCCATTATTGGTGGTGGTCCTGCTGGCCTCATGGCCGCTGAGCAGCTCACGCACGCTGGCATTGCCGTTGCACTCTTCGACTCCATGCCCTCCGTCGGTCGCAAGCTATTACTCGCGGGCATTGGCGGCCTAAACATTACCCACAGTGAACCTACACCGAGTTTTCTTGGCCGCTATGCGCCATCGCAAGCGCGCTTAGCGCCGGTGTTAGCTGAGTTCGGCGCCAATGAGCTGCGGGCCTGGGTGCATGATTTGGGCATTGAGACATTTGTCGGCAGCTCCGGGCGTGTCTTTCCGAAAGAGATGAAGGCTGCGCCCTTGCTGCGGCGCTGGCTGAGTCGTTTGCGGGCACAGGGCTTGATGGTGCATTCACGCCATCGCTGCGTCGGCGTCAGCAAAGGCTCAGGCGCGGGCTATGAGCTTGTGTTTGATACTCCCGATGGCCAGCGTCGTATTCAGACCCATGCCGTGATTTTTGCTATGGGTGGCGGCAGTTGGGCGCGCTTAGGCTCCGATGCGGCTTGGCAGCAATGGCTGGCGCCATTAGCCCTCACCATACAACCGCTACGGCCCGCTAATGGCGGCTTTCAGTGTGCTCATAGTGATAGCGTAAAGGCCTTAGCAGGCAGCCCATTGAAGAACATCATGCTGATGTTGCCTTGGCTGGCTGACAGCCGTAAGCCCGTGCGTGGCGAGGTTATCATCACTGAGTGGGGCATTGAGGGCAGCCTGATTTATGCCCATAGCGCGATGATTCGAGATCGTATTGAAGCGGTGGGTTACGCCG
>JBDSQT010000029.1:0-17415 GCA_039929665.1 Paraperlucidibaca sp. | reverse complement strand
CTAGGGTTTTTACGGCATCTTGGCGGTTTTGCGTAGCGTAGCAAATATCATCTTTGCGTGGCCCTTGGATATGTGGAAAGTGTGTACGCAACGCATCAATGACCCGTGCCGTGTCATCCACAGATAGGGTAGTTTGCGTGACAAAGGCCAAGTTTTCAGGGTTTTTCACCTGCAATCGGGCGACATCGGCCTCATCTTCAACCAGATAAATATCACCGCCATTACGACGATCATACTGGCCCATGGTGCCTTCCACTTCAGGGTGACCGGCATGCCCAATGAGAATTGCCTCAGTCCCCATACGCGCGTAACGCGCAACTTCCATATGTACTTTGGTGACCAAGGGACAAGTGGCATCGAAAACTTTTAAGCCGCGAGAGCTGGCCTCTTGCTGAACTTTTTTCGACACGCCGTGGGCCGAAAAAATCACGATTGCGTCATCAGGGACTTGCTCAAGCTCATCAACAAACACCGCGCCGCGGTCGCGCAGGTCATCAACGACGAACTTGTTGTGCACGACTTCGTGACGCACATAAATGGGCCGGCCAAAGACCTCTAAGGCGCGATTAACAATCTCGATAGCACGATCGACGCCGGCACAAAAGCCGCGTGGGTTGGCAAGTTTAATGTCCATGGCGTCGCTCCTTAGTAGTACTCAAACACTCGCACACAATAAATTTAGTTCAGCGTTACTGGTCGTGCGTCGGCGTCGATCACGCGCAATACATCGACCTCAAACACCAACTCACGACCCGCCAGCGGATGGTTGAAATCAACCTCGACAGCATTTTCCGGCAAGGCTTTGATGACGCCCGGCAACTCAGCACCGCTGGCATCGGCAAACTGCATGATCATGCCCGGCTCCAGCAGCTGCTCACCAAACTGACGGCGTGGAAAGTGCTGCACATTATCCTCCTGCCAGACGCCAAAGCCATCTTCTGCAGAAATCATAAAGCGGCCTTGCTCACCGGCTTGCATGCCTTCGATGGCTTTCTCAAAGCCGGGTAGCAAATTGCCATCGCCAAACTCAAAGCTTGGCGGTTCACTGCGGTCGTGCGTGCTATCGAGCACTTCGCCTGAGCTTAGCGAAACCGTAAAGTGCATGCTCACGCGTGTGCCGGGACCAATCCTGCTCATGCCTGAGGCTCCTTTGCCTGCGCTTGACGCTCGCGGCGCGACTCTAAAAACAGGCTATCGATGACCAGCATGATGGCACCCACGGTGATTGCGCAATCGGCGATATTGAAGGCAGGAAAATGCCAGTTCTGCCAATACATATGGACGAAATCGACGACATAGCCTTGCACCATACGATCGTGCAAATTGCCAATAGCACCACCCAAGAGCAGCGCCAAAGCCAATGGCAGCCAGCGCGAAGCGCGCGGTAAGCGCGCCATCCAGATGATCAGCGCAATACTCACCACGATCGCAATGACGACAAAAAACCAGCGCTGCCAACCGCCGGCATCATGCAGAAAGCTAAACGCCGCGCCGCTGTTATGTGCCAACGTCCACTTTAGAAACGGCAGAACCTCGATCGACTGTCCGTAATACAGGCTCGTTGAAGCCCAGGCTTTGGTATAAAAATCGGCGACATAGATCAGCACAGACAACCATAGCCAGTTCAGCGGGCGATCGAGAATGGCACGCAGGCCTGCGGCATTAGCTGATGGTGTTTTCAGTTCACTGTTGTTATGCATAATGACGCTCCTCGCCTTGGCCACAGACATTGCTCACACAACGCGCACAAATCTCTGGATGCGCTGCATCCGTGCCAATGTCGGCGCGGTAATGCCAACAGCGCACACACTTGGTATAGGTCGACGCCGATACCGCCACGCGCAGGCCATCGAGCTCGCTGACCTCTCCGCCCTCAGCCGACAGCGGCAACACCGTGGCGCTTGAGGTAATCAACACAAAACGCAGCTCATCGCCCAAGGCATTGAGTACTGGCTGCAGCTCATCACTGGCAAATAACACAACATCTGCCGACAGACCTGAGCCAATTTCTTTGCGATTTCGCGCGGCCTCAATGTGTTTGTTAACCGCCGACTTCACCGCCAGCACCTGCTGCCAATACGCCTGTGTGAGCATCGGCTCGCTGCCGGGCAAACGCGCTAGGCCGCCATACCATTCGCTCAAAAACACAGAGTCTTCGCGCTCACCGGGTAAGGCTTCCCAAATCTCTTCGCTGGTAAAGCTCAAGATCGGAGCTGCCCAACGCACAAAAGCTTCGGCGATATGCCAGAGCTCGGTTTGCGTCGAACGCCGCGCTAGCGACTGCTCTTGCGTGGTGTATTGGCGGTCTTTAATAACATCGAGATAAAAGCCACCAAGCTTGGCCACGCAGAAACTGTGCAGCTTGTGGTAGACCTGATGGAACTGAAAGCTGTCATAAGCGTCGATGATTTCATCTTGCAAACTTGCTGCGGCATCGACCACCCAGCGGTCGAGCGCGAGCATGTCATCAAAGGCTACCGCATCACGCACAGGGTCAAAACCACTCAGGTTGGAGAGCAAGAAACGCAGTGTGTTGCGAATGCGGCGATAGCTGTCGGACATGCGCGAGAGAATTTCATCACTCACCGTCATCTCGCCGCGATAGTCGGTCGCCGATACCCATAGGCGGATAATGTCGGCACCCAGCGCCTGCATGACTTTCTGCGGCGCCACCACATTGCCCACCGATTTCGACATCTTGCGGCCGTGGCCATCGACGGTGAAGCCATGGGTGAGCACGGTCTTAAATGGCGCGTTGCCATTCGCCGCAACGGCGGTCAACAACGACGACTGGAACCAGCCACGATGTTGGTCTGAACCTTCCAAATACAAGTCGGCGGGATAGCGCAAATCATCAACGCGATTAAGCACGCAGCTGTGTGTCACGCCCGAATCAAACCAGACATCGAGGGTGTCGGTGGCTTTGTCGTAATGCACGGCGTCATCGCCCAAGAGTTCAGCGGAGTCGAGCGCAAACCAGGCTTCAATACCTTCGGCTTCCACACGCAGCGCCACTGTCTCAATGAGCTCAGCTGTGCGCGGGTGCAGCTCGCCGGTTTCTTTATGCACAAATAAGGTGATCGGCACGCCCCAAGTGCGCTGACGCGAAATACACCAGTCAGGACGGCCGGAGACCATGCCCTCGATGCGTGCTTGGCCCCATTCCGGCAGCCACTCCACTTGCGCAATGGTGTCCATCGCGGCATCGCGCAGACCGTTTTGGGTCATGCTGATAAACCATTGCGGCGTGGCGCGAAAAATGATCGGCGTCTTATGGCGCCAGCAATGTGGGTAGCTGTGTTGGATCTTGACGAAGCTCAGCAATGGCACGCTGCCGTCAGCGCGCGGTTCACGCAGCGCATCGCAAATCGGCTCGTTGGCTTTGTTGACATGCAGGCCAGCAAAGCGCGGAGTATTCGCTAAGAACACGCCGTTGCCATCGACTGGATTATCCACGGTCAGGCCATAGACCTTACCAATGACAAAGTCATCTTGGCCATGACCTGGCGCTGTATGCACTGCGCCAGTACCGGCATCCGCGGTGACATGCTCGCCGACAATCACCGGCACCACGCGCTCATAAATCGGATGTTGCAACTGCAAGCCTTCCAATGCCTGACCGCTGACCGTGGCCAGCACCTCAACATCACTGGCCTCGTAACGCGCACAGGCATCCGCCGCGAGTGTCTCAGCCAATACCAAGTGTCGCGCCTGCCCTGCCACTGTTGCGCGCACCACGGCATAGCTCAGCTCAGGGTGCAGCGACACCGCTTGGTTAGCCGGCAAAGTCCATGGCGTCGTGGTCCAAATCACCACCTCCGCAGAAGCTAATGTGAGCCCCGTGCGCTTAGCAAAATCGGCCAAATCAATGACCGCAAAGCCAACATCAATCGCGGAAGAGGTTTTGTCTTGATACTCAACCTCCGCTTCTGCCAAGGCCGAGCTGCAATCCATGCACCAATGCACCGGTTTCATGCCCTTGTGCAAATGGCCATTGCCAGCGATCTTGCCCAAGACGCGGATAATGTCGGCCTCTTGGCCAAAGTTCATGGTCAGGTACGGGTTGTCCCAATCACCGAGCACGCCTAAGCGCTGAAAATCGACAGACTGACGAGCCACTTGCGTGGCGGCATATTCGCGACACTTCTCACGAAACTCCGCGGCGCTGAGCTTGACGCCGGGTTTGCCAAACTTCTTTTCAACATTCAGCTCAATGGGCAGGCCGTGACAGTCCCAGCCCGGCACATAGGGCGCGTCAAAGCCGCCTAAACCCTTGGCCTTAACGATCATATCCTTGAGGATTTTATTGACCGCATGGCCAATGTGAATGTCGCCGTTCGCGTATGGCGGGCCATCATGCAGGATGTACTTCGGCGCACCGGCGCGCGCTTGGCGAATGCGCTGATACAGTGACTCAGATTGCCACGCCGCCACCCGCGCCGGTTCACGCGTGGCGAGGCTGGCCTTCATGGCAAAATCGGTCTCGGGTAGGTTCAGCGTGGTTTTGTAGTCCATAGCCTGCAATTAGTTCCCAGCGTGCTTTTTAAGAGAGGTGCTTTCGGCGCAAGAGCCATTAGCGAGAGTAGAGTTTTCAGCGCTAGCAGCGCCTTCAATAAGCCGCGAGCTTTCAGCGGCAAAGTAATCATGACCTGCGGCAACATCGCCCTCAATGGCCGCTTTCAGCGCATCGAGCGAAGCGAAGCGTTGCTCATCACGCAGCTTACGCACAAAGCGTACGCGCAGACGGCGGCCATACAGATCGCCGCGATAATCCAATAAATGCACTTCGCAGCGCGCTTGTATGCCCTGCACCGTTGGTCGTGTGCCAACATTCGCCACCGCCGGCAATGGCGTCTCGCCAATACCATCGACCCATACTGCGTAGACACCGCGTAAGGGCAGCACTTGACGGTTCATTAAGATATTGGCGGTCGGCAGACCTAAGGTGCGGCCAATTTTATCGCCATGCACAACATGACCGGCGACAAAAAAATCACGTCCGGTCAGGGCATGCGCCAAGGCGAAGTCAGCATCGGCGACGGCGGCACGCAAGCGTGTGCTGCTGACGCGCTCGCCATCAACCTCAAAGGTGCTGAGCTTATCTATCGTGAAGCCCTGTTCGGCTCCAGCGCGCTGGAGCTGGCTGAAGTCGCCGCTGCGATCGCAACCAAAGCGGAAATCATCGCCAACTAGGAGATATTTCGTCTGCAGCTTGGCGACCAGCAAATCATCAATAAATCCCGACGCCGTGTAGGCACGAAAACGCGCATCAAAGCGCACCAAAAGCACACGGTCAGCGCCAGCTTCAGCCAAGGTCTCGACTTTGTCGCGCCAAGTCATCAGGCGTGCCGGGGCTTGCTCACCCGCAAAGAATTCCTGCGGCTGCGGCTCAAAGCACATCACCAGCGCTGGCACGCCAAGCGTGTCTGCGGCCTCACGCAGCTGCGCGAGCATGGCTTGATGGCCAGCATGGACACCATCGAAATTGCCGATAGTGAGCGCATGCGGCCCCAATGCTGGGCGCAGATTGTGTATGCCGCGAATCAAATGCATGGAGTATCCATTAGCCAAAGCGGACGAGCGCGTGAGTATACCGAAAGCGCATCAGGGATGCCGCAGCTCACGCGGGCGAAAGCCAACGGCTAACAGCGCAGCGCCATAGGCACCGGCACCGGCCGCGCAGATCAGCAGCACCCAAGCCACGCGCGACCAACCATGGCCAGCCAACCACCAGTCATTAGCTGGCGTGACATACCAGAGCACCAGCATCATCACGGTGTTGGCCACGGCAAAGCGCAGCATCAGCGGCAGCCAGTGCGCATCGAGTCGGTAAATGCCCGAGCGATGCAGCCCGCGATAAAGCAGGCCGGCATTGACGAAGGCCGCCAGCGTACTGGCCAAGGACAAACCGACGTGGTCTAAATGCCAGACCAGCATCAGATTGAAAACCATATTGGCGACCATGGCGATGATGCCAATACGCACCGGTGTTTTCATATCTTGGCGCGCATAAAATGCCGGCGCAAATACCTTGATCAGCATAAACGCCAAGATGCCACCAGATAAGGCTTGTAACGCCATCGCCGACTTCACCACATCCGTGGCGCTAAACGCGCCGTGGTGAAACAACGAGGCCAGCAAGGGCTGAGCTAAAAAACCCATCGCTAATGAGGCCGGCAAGCCCACCAAGACAATAACCTTTAAGGCCCAGTCGATAGTGGCGCGAAACTCGGCATCCGATTTCTCCACATGTTTAGTCGACAAGATCGGCAAAATCACCGTGGCCACCGCAATGCCTATCAGACCCAATGGCAACTCGGTCAAACGCTCAGCTGTGTAGAGCCACGACACTGATCCGCTAACCAAAAATGATGCCAGCACGGTATCGAGTAGCAGATTAATTTGACTGACCGAGACGCCAAACATCGCCGGCACCATCAGTGTGAGAATACGTTTGACCTCAGGGTCTTGGAAGTTCGGGCGAAAGCGCGGCATAAGATTGATGCGCTGCAGCGGCCAAACCTGAAAGCCCAGCTGCACCACGCCAGCGATCAACACACCCCAGGCCAGCGCCATGATTGGTGTCGATAACAGCGGCGCTAGCCACACGGCACAGCCGATCATGGTCACGTTGAGCAATACCGGCGTAAAGCTCGACACGCCAAAACGGCCATAGGTATTGAGAATGCCGCCGGCAAACGCGGTCAGCGAAATCAGCAGCAAGTACGGAAATGTCACCCGCAGCATGTCAGCGGCGAGGTCAAACTTCAACTCATCGCCCCGAAAGCCGGGCGCGAAGATAAAAATGATGGCTGGCGAGAAGACGATAGCGATGGCCGTAATCGCACCAATCACTAGCGTTAGTGATCCCGCGACATGGTTGATCAGGGTGCGCACAGCATCATCGCCCCGCTGCGCGCGCACCTCCGAAAGCACGGGCACAAAGGCCTGCGAAAACGCACCCTCGGCAAATAAGCGACGCAAGAAATTCGGAATCTTGAAGGCCACCAAAAACGCATCCATGAACCGGCTAGCGCCAAAAAGGTTCATAAATACCATGTCGCGCACTAGACCCGCGATGCGTGACAATAGCGTCATGGCACTGACAATAAAGGTGGATCGCCAAAGCCCTGATGCGCGTGCAGCGGGCTTTACCGGCGGAATGACGGGAGTAGTTGACATGTGAGCTCCAAGATCGCAGACGATAGTAGCGCAGCCAAGGCCTGCTTCGCTAGCGATGTGGGTTGACTTCGGGCGATCTCATCGGCATCATTACGCGCCTGATTTTGGAACTCACCAACACCTTGGTGTGGTGTGATTTCAGAACACTTTTTCGACTGATATTTTAAGGGAGCCGCCTGGTGGCCAACTCTGCACAAGCCAAAAAACGCGCACGTCAAAACGACGCGCAGCGTCTGCACAATGCGAGCTTGCGCTCCATGGTGCGTACATACATCAAGAAAGTCGTGAATGCCATTGCTAGCGGCGATAAAGCCGTTGCGCAAGCTGCCTACACTGCCGCCGTTCCGGTCATCGACCGTATCGCCGACAAAGGCATCATTCACAAAAACAAGGCTGCTCGTCATAAGAGCCGCCTGAATGCACAGATCAAAGCATTGGCCGCCTAAGCCTTACGCTTTCATGTGTGAATAAAAAAGCCGGCTATCATGCCGGCTTTTTTGCGCCTACGAGTAAGCGCTTGATTCATTGCATGTGAGATGGCCATGACTGCCTTCCACCCCGCTGCCGCGCGCTGCCTCGATTGCGGCCTGCAAAAGCTTTGCTTTCCGCCCAGCTTCGATGAGCAGGCGCTGACACGCATTAGTGAGCTCGTCGCTCAGCGCAGTGCCTTTACTAAAAATGAGACTGTGTATCGTCTTGGCGACACGATGAGCGCGCTCTATGCCGTGCGCTCTGGCGCACTGAAAACCAGTGTTTTACTGCCCTCCGGCGAAGAACAAATCACCGGATTTTATTTGCCCGGCGAAGTCGTCGGCCTAGACAATATGGGCCAAAGCCATTGTGCCAGCACCGCCACAGCATTGGAAAAGACGACCCTATGTGAACTGCCGGTGCACGGCATTAGTCGGCTAGCGCAGCAGCTACCGGAGCTACAAGGGCATTTATTTCAGATCATGAGCACCGAGCTGCGCCAAGATTATCAGCGCATGCATTTGATCGCTCAGGCTAGCGCCGAGGTCCGGGTGGTGAGTTTTTTACTGGGCTTATCCGCACGTCAGCAACAACGGCAGTTAGCCATCAATGAGCTGCGCTTAGCGATGAGTCGAGCCGACTTAGCCAATCATTTAGGCTTAGCGCTAGAAACCGTCAGCCGCGCGCTGTCACAGCTCGCGGCTGACGGTCTGATTGAAGTCCATGGCAAGCAAATTCGCATTATCCATGCCGATCAGCTCGCCTCTCGTGTCGAGGCATCCTGCCATTAGCCCTATAAGCAGGCTTTGACTTATTGCGCGTAGCGCTGCTCATGCCACGGAGTGTGTTTAGCTTTCTTGACGGTTTGAGGCTCATGAGCTAACTCAATCGGGCCTTTGACTTGACGCATTAGGGCCCATATCACAGCGCCAGGAATGCCAAGGGCACAAATTAAAATCACCACAATCGACAGTAAACCACTCCAAGTGCCCAATAAGTCCATCCACATGATTGCGTCTCCACGCTGCTCTTAATGGACTCATTACAACGCATAGGCTCTCTGTGGTTTTTGACCTGCATCAAACTTCCACACGACACTTTTGCTGCGTCAGGCAACTTAGCGCAAACGCATCCACTGCAGCGGCAAGCCATCCTTAGGCTTAATGATCGGTACCATTTGGGTACGAGCCTCATAATGCTCAGGCACCGACCAACTAAAATTCCTCACTAACTGATGCATGATGGATTTGATTTGTATATTGGCGAAATGCTGACCCAAACACATGTGTGCGCCACCGCCAAACGGCACGTACTGGAACATATGCCTCTTATGTTCAGCACGGTGCGCAGCAAAACGCTCAGGATCGAAACGAAACGGATTAGTCCAATACTCATCCATAAAATGCGTGTGTAAGGGAAACACACCAACATTAGTGCCCTTGGCAATGAAGTGGCCTTGAAACTCAGTGTCGACCGTGGCCTGACGCGGCATGGAGGTCAGTGGCGGATACATGCGCAGCGACTCCTTAATACACAAGTCTAACGACTCCAAACGACCGATTTCCTCAAAGCTCAAATGCTCGCCGAGTGCTTGGCTTTCCTCGCGCAACCGCGCCTGCCATTCCGGCTGCTTAGCCAGCGCAAAGAGCAGCGATGTCAGTGTTGATGTGGTGGTGTCATGCGCCGCCATCATCAGAAAAATCATGTGATCAATGACTTCCTGATCACTGAATTGATTGCCCTCTTCATCGCGGGCATGACAAAACTGGCTAAAGAAATCCGGGCTGTCACTGGCCCGCTTTGCGGGCATGAGGCGCTGAAAATAGTCCACCAAGGTGTCGCGACCGCGCAGGCCACGCCACATGCTAAATGGCGGAATAGGCTTACGCAGCAAGGCTAGCGAAGCCTCAACCGTATCTACAAAGGCCTGGTTCACACGCTCAGCCTCGGGCCCGATAGCCTCGCCAACAAACACCGATGTGGCGAGATCTAAGGTGAGCTTTTTGATGTTCGGATAGGCCAACAACTGAGGATTGCTTTGCCAATGGCTGAGACGCTCGCTAATCACCGGCTGCATATGATCGAGATAACGCACCAAGGCCGGCTGCTTAAACGCTTGCTGCATGATGCGCCGCTGCAGGCGATGACCTGGGTCATCCATAGACATGACGGCACCTGGAAATACGCTATCGATAAAGAAGGACCAACCGCCGGTGCTGGAAAAAATACCTTCGCGATTTTGCAGTACCCATTGGTTGGCTTCAGGGCCTAAAAGTACCGTAACGTCAATCATGATGCGCGTGCGAAAGGCCTTGCCGTGGCGCATTTCCAGCTCACGACAAACGCTCAACGGATCATTCATAAACTGCGGGAGATAGCCTAAAAAAGGCAAACCGCGCGCCATAGGGGCTAACGACTTTGTAGTTAAAGCAGGCGACATAGCAAGACTCTCAGACAAGGCTCATTGAGCAATGGCCTCTGTGATACCAAGGCATCACTAACGAGTCAAGGATTGTCGGACAATCAGGCCAAATTTGACCGCATTAGCCTCAAGCGCCTAGGTCAACACCATATTGTCGCGATGAATTAGTTCCGGCGCATCGACATAGCCTAAAATCGCTTCAATGCGCTCAGACGCCTGCCCGGCAATGCGGCGCGCCTCATCGGCACTGTAATTAACCAGGCCCAAAGCGACTTGCTCGCCAGACTCATCGAGGCAGGCAACCACTTCACCACGCTGGAAACTACCTTCAACAGCCTTCACGCCCACTGGCAACAAGCTCCGACGACCCTGCCGCAATGCCGCCACAGCGCCGGCATCGAGCTGAACACGACCCGCTACCTGTAAATGCCCCGCCAGCCATTGCTTACGCGCGGCCAAACGATCCTGCTCAGGCAGCAATAAGGTACCCAACACGTCGCCCTGCCTAAGGCGCGGTAAGACTTTCTCGCCCCGACCGCTGGCGATCACCGTGGCACAGCCTGAGCGTGCCGCTAAGCGCGCCGCACGAACCTTGGTGACCATGCCGCCACGCCCTAGCGCGCCACCGCCACCAGCCATCTTCAGCAAGCGCGCGTCCATGGCCTGCACTTCGGGCAATAGCACGGCAGTCGGGTCATGACGAGGGTCGCGATCAAACATGCCCTCTTGATCGGTGAGAATGATCAGTGCTTCGGCTTCGACCAAATTTGCCACCAGCGCCGCCAAGGTGTCGTTATCGCCAAAACGAATTTCATCGGTGGCGACGGTGTCATTTTCATTGATGACCGCGATCACGCCCCAGCCCATTAGCGTGCGCAAGGTACTGCGCGCGTTTAAATAGCGTTTACGGTCCGATAAATCATCGTGGGTCAGTAAGACTTGCGCGGTGCGCACGTGGTGCTGGCGAAAATACATCTCGTAGGCCTGCACCAAGCCCATCTGGCCAATTGCAGCGCACGCTTGTAGCTCAGGCACGCTATCAGGACGAGCCGATAAGCCCATGCGCACCATGCCCTCAGCGACAGCTCCAGATGACACTAAAATCAGCTCTATGCCTTGCGCCTTGAGCTCTACCATCTGCTCAACCCAAGCGGCCATCGCCACGTGATCTAAGCCTTGGCCATTATCCGTGAGTAAGGCCGAGCCAATTTTTACCACCCAGCGTTTAGCGTGCTGCAAACGCTGGCGTTGGCTACCAGGCGCCGCAGTGGGCGATGTGTTGTTAGTGCTGTCGACATGTGACATGGACGAGTTACCAGCGGTCATGGGCAATGGTGGCCGTGAAAGAGGAGCGCGAAGAGCGGCTGTACTGATGCGGCGATCATTGTGCGGCTTTGCCGTCGCCGCCTCAAGCCATGCTTACTTGCCGCTTAAAGCAACGGCATCTGTGCATGTCTTGCGGCGACTTAAGGCCTACGGACGATAAATAATCTCGGGCGCGTCTTCAGCGTCCTCATCCCAGTCATCGTCTTCTTCGTCGTCGTTGAGTTCACTAGGATCAATACCTAAGCGAATCGCGCGACGCTCAGCCGAGCGACGCACATCGAGCTCACGAATACGATCGCGACCTTCTTGCACTAAGCTCTCACGCTTGATCTGCTCAGCTTCAGCCAAGGCCGGATCAGCAGCTTCGGCAGCGCGCTGCTCTTCGATAGCTTCCATTAAGCGATAGCACACCGCCATAGCGCCATCACGCGTGAGGCCCGAGGTACGGAAAACCGGACCATCCCACTGCAGACGCTTGACGATCTCGTTGCAGCGCTCATCGACTTCTGCCTCCGAGGGCAATAAGTCGGTTTTGTTTAAAATCAGCCAGCGTGGCAGTGAGGCTAGTATCGGTGAAAACTTCGCCAACTCAGCAGAGATCACTTGCACTGCGTGTACTGGGTCGGTTTCGTCATACGGCGCGATATCGACGATATGCAGCAAAAAGCGCGTACGCGCTAAGTGCTTAAGGAAGCGAATACCGAGGCCTGCACCATCCGACGCGCCTTCGATAAGGCCGGGAATATCGGCCATGACAAAGGAGCGATGACGATCGACATCGACTACGCCCAAGTTCGGCACTAGCGTGGTGAAAGGATAATCCGCGACTTTCGGCTTAGCCGCCGACACGGCGCGAATGAAGGTCGACTTACCGGCATTGGGCAGGCCCAGCAAACCCACATCAGCGAGCACTTTCAGCTCTAAGCGCAGTTCGTGCACTTCGCCTTCGCTGCCGTCGGTGGTTTTGCGCGGCGAACGGTTAGTCGAGCTTTTGTAGTTGATATTACCTAAGCCGCCCTGACCACCGCGCGCCAACATAATGCGCTGGCCGTCCTCGGTTAAATCGCCGAGCACTTCGCCTGTAACCTCATCAAGCACCGTGGTGCCGATGGGTACATTCAGGATGATGTCTTGACCGCTGCGGCCAGTACAGTTGGCACCGCGACCATTGACACCACGCTCGGCGCGAAACGATCGCACATAGCGAAAATCCACCAGCGTATTGACGCCAACATCGGCCTGAGCCCATACCGAGCCACCGTGGCCACCATCACCGCCATCGGGGCCGCCGAAGGGGATGAACTTCTCACGACGGAAGCTCATGCAGCCGTTGCCGCCATCACCTGCCGCTATCTTGATCACTGCCTCATCGACGAACCGCATGACATCTCTCCGAAAACAAAAAAGCCCCGCGCAGGCGGGGCTCTTGCAACACGAACGCCCTTAGGCGTTGGCTTCAACAACCACGTATTTGCGGTTGAACGCGCCTTTAGTAACGAACTTCACCACGCCGTGCGCTTTCGCGAACAAGGTGTGGTCACGGCCCATGCCGACGTTTTCGCCAGCCCAGAACTGTGTGCCGCGCTGGCGAATGATGATGCCGCCGGCTTGGATTTGTTGGCCGCCGTAAACTTTGACGCCTAATCGTTTGGCTTCTGAATCGCGACCGTTACGGGTGGAACCACCGGCTTTTTTATGTGCCATGTCTGTATCTCCTGCAGATCAGCGATTAAACGCTGATACCTGTGATTTTCAATTCAGTGTAGTACTGGCGATGACCGGCTTGACGACGGTAGTGCTTACGACGACGGAATTTAACAATACGAATTTTATCATGACGACCGTGATCTAACACTTCGGCAGTGACTTTGGCGCCGGCAACAATTGGTGTACCGACTTGAATATTGTCGCCATTGACAACCATCAGCACGTCATCGAACGTGATGGTTTGACCCGGCTCAATATTTAATAATTCTACTTTCAGGCGTTCGCCTTCAACTACACGGTGTTGTTTACCACCGCACTTAATAACTGCGTACATATTGCTTGGCTCCCACCAGTCAATCGAAACAGGTCGCGAACCGGTTAAGTCCGCCGTTTTGCTCTAGGGAATGAGCACCCGCATTCGAGAATTTTGCAAGGCGCGCAATCTTAGTGAAAACAGACATTAAGTGCAAGCCATTACAACGCTTATCCGCTCTCGATAATAATTTAGCCCTAGTGCTTATGGTCGCGCCGCGCTGCGGCTGGTAGGATTCGCATCCTTATTGCGCCCACATAAAATTGCACCATGGATTTCAACGCTATTTTACATCTGGTTCGCGACGACTTTGCCGCTGTCGACGCCTGCATTCATGAGCAACTGAAATCGCGCGTACCATTGGTCAGCGAAGTGGGCAGCTATATTGTGCAAAGCGGCGGCAAGCGCTTGCGGCCATTAGTCACGCTGTTAGCGGCGCGGGCCTGTGGTTATCGCGAGGGCAATGCCCATGTGATGATGGCGAGCGTCATTGAAATGCTGCATACCGCCACCCTATTGCATGACGATGTCGTCGATGACTCGGCCCTGCGTCGTGGTCGAGCCACCGTCAATGCCCGCTGGGGCAACCCTACTGCCGTGCTAGTCGGCGACTACCTCGTGTCACGCGCTTTCCAAATGATCGCCAGCCTGAAAAATCAGGACGTCTTTGACATCATGAGTGATGGCACCTGCGTGATTGCCGAGGGCGAGGTGCTGCAACTCGTCAACCAGCACGACCCCGATACCACCGAGGAGCGCTACCTCGACGTCATTCATGGCAAAACCGCAAAAATGTTTGAAGCCGCCGCCGAATGCGCCGCGGCGCTATCCAACCCCGCACATCGCGAGGCCATGGCGACCTACGCTCGCCACCTAGGCGCTGCATTTCAAATTATTGATGACGTGCTCGACTACACCAGCTCGGCAAAAGTCATGGGCAAAAATGTCGGCGACGACCTTGCTGAAGGCAAGCCCACACTCCCCCTAATTCAAGCCATGAAAGTTGCGGCGCCTGCCGAGGCCGAGATGGTCCGCGAGGCCATTCGCAGCGGTGGCTTAGCGCACTTACAGGAAATCATTGAGCTGGTGCAGCGCTGTGGCGCGCTGGATTACAGTCTCGCGCGAGCAAAGACCGAGTCCGATGCGGCAATTGCCGCTCTGAGTTCATTGGATGATTCGCCATGGCGCGACGCCTTAGCTGATCTGGCCCGCGAAGCCTTAGTACGAAATCACTGAATTTTCTAATGCGCTATTTCAGCCATTTGTCCAGCCAGTAATTAAATAAAAAGTGCTATAGTAAAAGTGTTTAATAAATCGCCATGAGCACTTTAGCAAGGATCCAGCATGTCTCGCCGTACTATTTTATTGATCGAAGATGATGAGCTCATTGCTGGCTTAGTTCGCTTACTGGTTGAACGCTTAGGCCACGAATTTATCTGGGCACCCGATGGTGAGGCCGGCAAGCACATGCTGCAGTCGGGCTCGGCAGATATTGTCATATTAGATATTTTACTACCCTACCTTGATGGTTTCGCCGTACTGAAAGCACTTCGTGGTGACGAGAAAACGGCGAAGCTGCCGGTCTTGGTTCTCACGGGCAAAACCAGCGAAGCAGACATTGCCCGCGTGGTTGAGGCCGGTGCTGATGACTTCCTAGCCAAACCGTTCCAGCCTAACGAGCTAAGCCATCGCTTAACTCGTATTTTGCGCCGCCTAGGTTAGACTGCTGGCATGGGACTATGGAATGGCTATTTCATTGCTAAGTTAGGCCTATTTTACGCCGACTACATTGATTTCAACGTCCTACTAAACTTAGCGCTGGCCCTAATCCTGATGCTGCCTTTGCAGCGCACAGCATGGCGAGTTGGGCGATTTCTTTTAGCGGTTCCAGCCGCCATCGCGCTTTTTTACGGCGACACTCGGCTGCCGCCTTTTTCAAGACTCCTAGCCCAACAGCAAAACCTTGAGCAGTTTAGCCTCAGCTATGCTGTTGAGCTGATTAGCCGCTTCATTAATCCTAATGTCGTCTTAATGGGCATCGGCTTACTTTTTGTCACCTTTGTCGCGGCCCGCAAGCTTCGCATGACGACTTTTGTGCTTCTCGCTATCTGGCCAGCCATTCCACTGTATAGCGCATGGCAAAACAACCAAGAAGTCACTCAGAAAGATCCCACTGCGGCAATCGCCAACACACGCGCAATACCGCTCGGCATTGCGCCGACAGATGCTTCGGGCAAACCTAATGATGCCGCTATTGACGCTGCATTAAACGCTTTCTACAACACACAAGCGCGGCGTCAAGTGAGCTTTCTACGACCAGAAAGCCCACCCGCGTTTGATGTCTTGATTGTGCAAATTTGTTCGCTCGCCTGGGATGATTTGATTGTTACAGAGCAAGCTCAATCGCCCTTGCTGCGCCATACCGACATCCTATTCAAGCAGTTTAATACCGCCACCGCATACAGTGGGCCGGCGGCTATCCGCCTGCTGCGCTCGACTTGCGGCCAGACATCGCACGAGGCGCTCTACATGCCGGCAGCGGCGAACTGCTATTTGTTTAATCAGTTTGAGCAGGCCGGCTTTAGCAAGCACATGCTACTAAACCATGATGGTGTTTTTGGCGATATGCTGAAGGAAATTCAGCAGTATGGCGGCCTAAATATAACGCCTGACGCTAACATGCCAGCCAGCACGCAATGGTTGGGCTTTGATGGCAGCTCGATTAAAAACGACTATGAAGTGCTCAATGGCTGGCTGACACGCCATCCGCATAACCCCAACTCACCGGTGGCGCTGTACTACAACACCACCAGTTTGCATGATGGCAATCATCCTCCCGGCACAAGCTCCTCGCAGGGCTCAGCCAGCCAGTACGGCACGCGCGTGAAGCGTCTAATGTCTGATCTTGATAAATTAATTACGACGCTTGAAGCTCAGCAGCGCCCTGCCCTGCTAGTGATGATTCCTGAACATGGTGCAGGCGCGCGCGGGGATCGCATGCAGATACCATTCATGCGTGAAAACCCCAGCCCCGCTATCACACTGGCACCTGTGGCACTGCGCTTTATAGGCTTACCTAAGCAGCCACAGACAATCACTATCGACCAACCCAGCAGTTATATCGACCTCGCCGGCCTGCTGCGCGATGTGATTGCGCAAGACCCCTACCGTAACCCAGGCGTCACCGCTGCCTCACTCGCAGCGAACATGACCAGCACGCCGTATGTTTCAAGCAATGAAGCCGTGACCGTTGTTCGTTACAGCGATAGCTTTTATCTCCGCTACCAAGACGGCGCGTGGGCCGACTACCGCTACCAGTGAAGCCACTGCACAGCTATGTGCGCCGTGGCTTCTGACTTAACTGACGATGCTAAAAGTCGGCATAGGTTCGCAATAGGCGCGGCGGGTATTCCACTAAGCCGCGCTTCGGTTTGATCTCGTAGCGCAAGTAAAGTTGCAGCACATTCGGCGAGTAAAACTCGGCACGGTCGATGCGAAAACCGGCGCCAACGAACCAATTCGCTGCCACACGCTTCTCTAAAGCACCTTGCAGGCTGTAACTCAAACCAACTCCGCCGCTGCCGCCAGCATACGTTGGGCTCGGCAAGTTAGGGTCGCCCGCCGCATTGATCACTGCCTGCGCCTGCAAGGCGGCATCGGTAGGATAATACGGACTGTCTTTTGAGCTTGCCGAACTAAGACCCACGCTAGGCTCTAACAAATAGGCGTAATCTCTCCAGCGCCCAGTCCAGCGCACCGGAAAGTTCACACTCAGGTATTGCTGCGGGCTGTAATAGCCGCCGTGCCCAAAGCTGAACTGACTCAAATCTTTGGTGAAATGCCAATAGGTAAAATCTGCGCCAACATTGAGCTGCATGTCGCGGCGATCAATCAAGTCATGACTTTGCAAGAGTGTTAGGCGTAGCTCTTCATTCGTTGCCACCGACTGTCCGGTGAGAACGGCCACGCGACCACCGATGCCGCGCGTTCGACC
>JBDSQT010000028.1:0-3930 GCA_039929665.1 Paraperlucidibaca sp. | reverse complement strand
CCTCAGTGATGTGCCACTTGCCGATGCTAAAGCTGAAGGTGCGCATCGGGAGCTGACAGCGGTGGCCAGTGTGCGCGGGCAGCTAGCTATTTTGCCTGATAGCTTTGTTGATGCGGCCTGTTATCCCGAGGTGCTCAACCCATGATGGTGCACGGCGCATAGGCTTAGGGCGATCGTGGTGCAAAAGCAGCGCTAAAGGCCAAGAGGCTGTCTGACAAGAGTGCCCTAAGTTATTGAAAGTAGCCTATGTGACTAGTTGGCACGGCAGTTGCTTTAATCCTTGTACGTAAGGCCAATGATGGCCTTTGAAGCACTGAATTTACGCTGAGCAATGGCGCTCACTGCAAGCACTTCAGAGTCATGAGGTTAGGCAGTGGGCGCTTTTTTTTGTCCTAGGAGTATGTATCGATGGCTTATCGCACACTGAAGTCCTGGCTTGTTGTTGCCACACTAGCCGCGACCTTGCCCGTAGTGGCCCAGGCCAAGGTCGGCTTCCCTGAGAAAGCTGAGCTCAAATTGGGCTTTATCAAACTCACCGACATGGCCCCGTTAGCGGTGGCCTATGATCGTGGCTATTTTGAAGATGAAGGCTTGTTTGTCACCTTGGAGGCACAAGCCAACTGGAAAGTACTGCTAGACCGCGTGATTTCCGGCGAGCTCGATGGCGCACATATGTTAGCGGGGCAGCCCTTGGGCGCGACCATGGGCTATGGCACCAAGGCCGACATCATTACCGCCTTCACCATGGATCTCAACGGCAATGCCTGCACGGTGTCTAATGCGCTCTGGGCTGAGATGAAAAAGCAGGTGCCGATGAAGGCCGGTAAGCCGGTACACCCGATCTTAGCCAGCGCGCTCAAGCCGGCGGTTGATCGTGCCTTGAAGCAAGGTAAGCCACTGAAATTTGGCATGGTGTTCCCGGTTTCTACGCACAACTATGAGCTGCGTTAT
This sequence comes from Paraperlucidibaca sp., assembly GCA_039929665.1. Lineage (GTDB taxonomy): Bacteria > Pseudomonadota > Gammaproteobacteria > Pseudomonadales > Moraxellaceae > Perlucidibaca. The sequence continues at coordinate 2,979 of JBDSQT010000028.1, read as the reverse complement.
TGGCTGGCGGCGGGCGGCATTAATCCCGGCTTCTATGCGCCTCAGCGCGGTAATACCGCCGGTAATTTACAGGCCGATGTGCAGATCTCCGTGACCCCGCCACCACAAATGCCATCGACACTGGAGGCCGGCACCATTCAAGGCTATTGCGTCGGTGAGCCGTGGAACCAGCAGGCGGTGTTTCGTGGCATCGGTGTGCCGGTGGTGGCTGATTTATCGATTCGCAATAACGTTGCCGAAAAAGTATTTGGCGTCAGTCGTCAATGGGCCGAGGCCAATCCGAACACGCACATCCATTTGGTGAAAGCATTGATTCGTGCGGGCCAATGGCTTGATGCCGACAATAATGCCAACCGCGCGGCGGCGGCAAAGTTGATAAGCAAATCCATCTATGTCGGTGCCGATTACCCAATCATTGCCAACAGCATGACCGGCAAGTTTGAGTTTGAAAAAGGCGATCAGCGTGCGCTGCCCGACTTCAATGTGTTCTTCCGCTATCACGCCACCTATCCGTTCTACTCCGATGCGGTGTGGTACCTCACGCAAATGCGTCGTTGGGGACAGATTCCTGAGGCTAAGCCCGATGGCTGGTATATCGAGATGGCCAAGCGTGTGTTCCGCCCAGACATCTATCGTCAAGCGGCGCAGGAGCTGATTAGCGAAGGCAAGATGAAAGCCAGCGACTTCCCAGACTTTGCCAAGGAAAGCGGTTTCCGTCCGGTTAAAGCCACGACCTTCATCGATGGTATTCGCTTCGATGGCCGCAAACCCAACGCCTACATCGATAGCTTTCCCATTGGCCTGAAGGCTAAGCAAACCCCTTAAGTCGTAGAAGAGAGCTGCCACATGAAGCCAATTTCCCAAGTTATTAGCTACTGTTTACGCCAAGCCATTGCGCCGCTGTTAGGGCTGCTGGTGTTCCTCACTATCTGGCATGTTGCGTCGAATCGCATCGATACCATGCTGGGTAAGTTTCCTGGGCCAATGGATGTTGTTGAGCAGGCGCAAAACTTGGTTGCTGAGCACCGCGCGCAGCGTTTGCGTGGCGATGCCTTTGCTGAACGCCAAGAGCTGCGTATCGCGGAGCGCTTAGCCGTTGAGCCTGATTGGCAGCCGGTACGTCGTCAGTACACCGGAGCCCCGACATTTTTTGACCAAATCATCACCAGCTTGGTGACGGTGTTGGCGGGCTTTCTCGTGGCCTCCCTTGTGGCGATTCCTCTGGGTATTGTGATGGGCCTGAGCAACTTCGCGCATCAGGCGATGAACCCCATCGTGCAGCTGTTTCGGCCGGTGTCGCCGTTGGCGTGGTTGCCCTTGGTGACCTTAGTGGTGGCCTCGGCTTACACCAGTGCTGACCCGATGATGTCGCGTTCATTTGTGGTGTCGATGATCACCGTCACCCTGTGCTGTATTTGGCCAACATTGCTGAATACGGCGGTAGGGGTGCAGGCGGTCAGTAGCGATCTCAACAACGTCAGCCGAGTGTTACGCCTGAGCTGGTTTACCCACGTTATTAAAATCGTCTTGCCCTCGGCCGTGCCGATGATGTTTGCCGGTCTGCGTGTGTCACTGGGCATTGCCTGGATGGTGTTGATTGCCGCCGAAATGTTGGCGCAGAACCCAGGTCTGGGCAAGTTCGTCTGGGATGAGTTTCAAAACGGCAGCTCGCAATCGCTGAGCCGCATCATGACCGCGGTCATTGTTATTGGTCTGATTGGCTTCGCCCTTGATCGCGTGATGCTGTTGCTGCAACGAAAAGTCGATTGGCAGGCTGGAGAGTGACATGAAAACGCTATTAGAAATTTCCAATGTAGGCATGTCGTTTAACACCGCCAGCGGCAGCTATAACGCCTTGAAAGAGGTCAGTTTGAAGATCGCTGAAGGCGAGTTTGTCTCGCTGATTGGCCACTCTGGCTGCGGTAAATCGACCGTGCTCAACCTAGTCGGCGGCCTACTGCAAGCCACCAGCGGCGGCATTATCTTGGATGGTAAAGAAGTCAGTGAGCCCGGCCCTGAGCGCGCCATTGTCTTTCAAAACCATTCATTACTGCCGTGGCTGACGGTCTGGGAAAACGTTGAGCTGGCTGTGCGTACGGTGTTTCGCGGGAAAAAAACGCGTGCAGAAATGAACGAATGGATAGCGCATAACCTGAATTTGGTACACATGAGCCATGCGCTCAACAAGCGTCCATCGGAGATTTCTGGCGGCATGAAACAGCGCGTCGGCATTGCCCGAGCCTTGGCGATGCAACCCCGCGTATTGCTCATGGATGAGCCTTTCGGTGCCTTGGATGCGCTAACGCGTGCGCACTTGCAAGACACCCTGATGGAGATTCAACGCGATCTCAACAACACCGTGATCATGATCACCCACGATGTCGATGAGGCGGTATTGCTCTCCGATCGCATCGTCATGATGACCAATGGCCCATCAGCCACCATCGGTGAGGTGTTGGACATTAATTTAGCCAGACCGCGCCATCGCTTAGATCTGGCCGACGATCCGCACTACACGCAATTACGCCATAGCGTTCTGCAATTTCTCTATGAAAAGCAGTCGCATGTTGAGGCAGGAGCTTAAGACATGAAACCTACACGTTTAGTCGTCATCGGCAATGGCATGGTTGGCCACCGCTTTTTAGAAGAGATCGTGGCGCGCGAGTTGGCCTTAGAGATCACCGTGTTCTCTGAAGAGTCGAGACCGGCCTATGACCGCGTCCAGCTCAGCAGCTATTTTTCCGGTGCCAGCGCCGAGGATTTAAGCCTAGTGACCCCGGCATTCTTTGCCGATCACGGCATTCGTCTGATGCTCGGTGAGTCGGTATCGCGCATTGACCGTGAGCGTCGTATTGTCATTGGTTCGGCGGGCACTGAAGTGCCTTACGATACCTTGGTGCTAGCCACCGGGTCCTATCCCTTTGTACCGCCGATCGATGGCAATGATCGTGAAGCCTGCCATGTTTATCGCACCATCGA
>JBDSQT010000027.1:0-3615 GCA_039929665.1 Paraperlucidibaca sp. | reverse complement strand
TGGTCATGGTGGTGCTGGGCGTGGCATTAACCTCGCATTACAGCGTCGAAAAAGATGTGCGTTTAGCGCCGGGTGAAACGCTAACGGTGGGCGATTATGTATTCCGCTTCGATGGCGTACTGGATCATCGTGGTCCGAACTACACGTCGCAGCGCGGCACACTAGTAGTTAGTTCGGGTGCATGGTCTGAGGTCTTGCACCCAGAGAAGCGCATTTACCGTGTGCAAAAGAACCCAATGACTGAGGCGGCGATTACCGGCACGCTCTGGCGCGATGTGTATGTGGCGTTGGGCGAGCCACTCGATAATGGCGCGTGGGCAGTGCGGGTGTATGTGAAGCCGATGGTACGTTGGATGTGGTTTGGTGCGGTGGTGATGGCCTTGGGTGCACTGATGTCTCTGCTTGATAAGCGCTACCGGCATCGTGCCAGCAGTGATAAAGGTGGGCGCTTAAGTGCTCAGCCGAAAAAGCCCACCAGCGCAGGAGCTTCCGCATGAAGTCACCCACCCGTTGGCTGGTTTTTGCGTTACCACTAGCGCTATTTTTGGCGCTGGTGGTTTTACTATTTAGCCGCAATGGCAGCGACCCATCATTTTTGCCATCGGCACGTTTGGATCAAGCGGTGCCCGCATTTACGCTGCCGAGCTTGGCTGATCCTGAACTCAGGCTCGATGAGAGTCTGCTGAAAGGCCATGTCACACTGCTGAATGTATGGGCGACATGGTGTGTCTCTTGCCTGATCGAAAATCCGGTATTGCTAGGCTTGTCTGAGCAGGGCGTGCGCATTATCGGCGTCAATTATAAAGACAATCGCCAAGCGGCCTTGGGCTGGCTGAGCAATAACGGCAATGCCTTTGATCAGGTCATTTTTGATGAAGACGGCAGTCTCGGTATAGATCTCGGCGTCTATGGCGCACCTGAGACATACCTCGTTGATAGCAATGGTATTATTCGTTATCGCGCGGTTGGCGTCCTTGACCCCAAAGCGTGGCAGACCGAGCTTAAGCCACGCTATGACGCGCTACTTGCTGAGCACCAAGGTGCGGCACAACATGCACAGGAGGCAGGCAAATGATGCGCTCAGTCGTACTAGGTTTTTTTCTTGCATTGCTTAGCACCAGTGCTATGGCCGCCATCGATGTGCGTGATTTCGATACGCCTTTGCAAGAAACTCGCTATCGCGCTTTGATCGATGAGCTGCGCTGCCCAAAATGCCAAAACACCAACTTGGCGGGATCCGATGCCGGATTGGCCGGAGATCTCAAAGATCGGGTCTATGAGCAGGTCAAAGCTGGCCAAAGCGATGGCGAAATTCGCGATTACTTGATTGCGCGCTATGGCGACTTTATTACTTATAAGCCACCGATGCGCGCCGGCACGTATGTGCTGTGGTTTGGTCCGTTGGTGTTGTTACTGGTGGCGGGATTCATTATGTGGCGCCGCACGCGTGGTGTGGTGCCCAAGGGTAAGCCGCTCTCAGCTCAGGAGGCTGCGCAATTGCAACGCGTATTGGCGGGTGATCAGGAGCGTCGATCATGATGAATCTTGGTGCTGATCAGCTGGCCTTAGCGCCCCTGGTGTTAGCCGCGGTGCTGCTGGCATTAGCCACGGCGTTTTGCCTGCTCTGGCCATTACGCGGTGCCTTGGCGGTGACAGGTCGCAGCGCGCAGGCTTTATCGAAGCAGATTTACCATGAGCGTTTGGCTGAACTAAACGCCGATCACATGGCCTCGCGCATTACCGCAGATACCTATGCCGCACTGAAGCTGGAGCTTGATCGCGGGCTCTTGGCCGATAGTGAGCAAGTCGCTGAGCAGTCCAACCGGCCTTTAAAAGTCGGTGGTTTGGCGCTGGCGTTGCTGCTGATTGTGCCGCTGCTGAGTGTGGGACTGTGGCTTGGCGTGTTTCTTAATCCGGGCTTGGCAAAAGATGTGCATAACACTGAGCGCCTAGCACCGAGCATCGATAAGTTGCTGGCGGGGCAGGACATGACGGCGCAATCGCCAGATGCCAGCTTGCCGGAGTTTATGCGGGCGCTGCAGCGTCGCGTGCAGGCCGACCCACATAACGGCGAGGCTTGGCTGACTCTAGGCCTGGGCTTTATGCAGGCGCGTGAGCTAGGCCCTGCGCGTGAGGCATTGACGCGTGCGGTTGAGCTCAACCCGAATGATATTCAAGTGGCGATGACCTATGTGCAGGCCAGCATCATGGCGCAGCAGGGCGCAATGGACGAGTTGGCGGCGAACTTGCTTAATGGCATTTTGCAGCGCGAGCCTGGCCATCAAGGTGCGCTCTTGATGCTCGGCATGGGCAGTTTACGCGGCGGCGATAACGCCACCGCCATTGCCGCGCTGACGAAGCTGCAGGGCTTGCGCGCCGCTATGCCAGCGGCCGAGGCTGACTCAGCAGCAGATCAACGCATTGCCGGACTGATTGCCGATGCCAAAGGCGCCGATCAAGACGGCGATGCCGTTGCTGGCGCGCTGTATCGTATTGAAGTCACGGTAGCACCTGAGATCGCTCGTGATATACCCGCCGATGCGACGCTGTTTATCTTTGCCCGGGAGCCGGCCGGCATGCCCATGCCGATTGCTGCATTAGGCCAGCCGATTACGCAATTTCCGATGCATTTTGCGCTCAAAGATAGCCATAGTTTGAACTCGGCACGCGCCTTGAGCTCTTTTGCTGAGGTGATTATTTCTGCGAAAATCTCCACCACGGGCGATGCCACGGGTCCGGGTTGGCAGGCGGTGGCGGTGCCGGTGCAGAAAGCTAGCGATCAGGTCGTGCGTCTGCGGATCAGTGAGAAGTCAGTGGCGCGTTGACCCGTTGGTCGCCCGCCGGCCGTGAAAGTCTTGTGAAATGGCCGCCGGGGCGAGTATCCTTGCCGCCTCGCGATTGGGAGTAGAGTGGATGCGTATTATTCTTCTGGGGGCGCCAGGTGCTGGCAAAGGCACGCAGGCCCAGATCATCATGAGCCGTTATGGCGTTCCGCAAATCTCCACCGGCGATATGCTGCGTGCGGCAGTAAAGGCCGGCACTGAATTAGGTATAGCTGCGAAAAAAGTCATGGATACCGGTGGTTTGGTATCTGACGACATCATCATTGGTTTGGTGAAAGAACGCATTAAGCAGGCAGATTGCGAGCCAGGCTTTTTATTCGATGGCTTTCCGCGCACCATTCCGCAAGCGCAAGCGATGATTGATGCTGGCGTGGCGATTGATCATGTCGTAGAAATTCGTGTGGCCGATGAGGAAATCATTTCGCGCTTGTCGGGCCGCCGCGTGCATCCTGGTTCAGGTCGTGTTTATCACGTCATGCACAATCCGCCGACAGTCGCCGGTAAAGATGATGTCACCGGTGAAGATCTGGTACAGCGCCCTGATGACAGCGAAGAGACGGTTGCTAAGCGTCTAGGTATTTACCATGAGCAAACACAGCCGCTAGTCGGTTTTTATCAAGCGCGCGATGGTCAGAGTGCGAACGCTGCCAAATACCACTTGGTTGAAGGTGTGGGCTCGGTCGACGACATCACGCAACGCATGCTCGCAGCCTTGAGCTAAACGCGTGTAGTGTTTGTAAAATAACGCCGCGCCCTGCGCGGCGTTATTGTT